>CANDEX010000043.1 GCA_947383875.1 uncultured Azospirillum sp.
AAAATCACTTCGCAGCACAGGCCTTTATCAAATTTTACGTTTGAGGACAAAAGGCTTTCATGCTGGTTCTTTTCTTGCTCGTGTCGTTGATTCTACACGTCGCTCAAAAATCACTTCGCAGCACAGGCCTTTATCAAATTTTACGTTTGAGGACAAAAGGCTTTCATGCTGGTTCTTTTCTTGCTCGTGTCGTTGATTCTACACGTCGCTCAAAAATCACTTCGCAGCACAGGCCTTTATCAAATTTTAGTGTTGGGCAAATATCTGGTTATAAAAAAAGAGCGGAAACTTCCGCTCTTTTTGCGTTTAGAACTCTAAAAGTTTATTTAACTTTCGGTCCCCAAGTGTTGGCTTTGTCTTCGCCTTTCATGCAATAGAGAACCAGCAGAGCGATGTTACCCAAACCTTGCAAAAGTTTGAAAATACCAAACAAGCTGGGAAGAACAACGTAGAAAATACCAGCCAAAATGCCAGGAACAATACCCATCAACAGCCAATACCAAGGTTTACCAAGGTCGTGAAGGCGGCGAACAGATAAGCCAAGCATTGGAACAACCAGAGCCAGAGCAACCAAGCTGGTCAATGCCGGTATCCGAATAATAGAGAAAATTACACTTGCAACGATGATGCAGATAAACATATACATATAGAAAAACCAAAACATCGGACGGTCAGCGCGACCTTTGAAATCCGCGTAATGATTTTTCAAAACATCAATAAAATATTGGTTTGCATGAGCTTTAATTTTTTCAATATTCATCTTAATTACCTTTTAATGTCAGTTAATATCAAAAATTTTGTTTTAGTATCTGTATCTAATACATTCTGTATTGTAAATGCAATAAAAAATATGCAGATATTCACCTGTGAGCTGTTTAAAAATTAAAGAACCGGTTTTGTATCAACCGGTTCTTTAATCTTAATTACTTGGAGCGAGGGCTGGTTTTTCTGGCCTGAATTTTGGCGATGTATTCCAGTTCTTCTCTTTTTTGGCGTTCGCGGCTTTTTTTCATCAGGTTATCGGAGATGGTCTTATTGGTTGACCATGTTTGAGAAAACACGGGAGTGTAATCTAACTTTCGCAGAGCCTTGCCAAGATGTTGTTGCCAAGCGTCACCGTTTGCTTCGGCGGAGATTGGCGATGTGCCGTGAATTTCAAAACCTTCGGGGATGCAGCTTAGTATCAGGCGGTAGTCATAGAGGAAAGGCTGCCTGAGCAGTGCGCGGAGATGAGCAGCCATCGTGTTGAACTGTAAAACATCACATGGGCCGGAGTTTATTTTGATATAAACGGATTTTGTTATTATTCCCAATCCCGGAGACGGTACATTTTTTATAGGAATCGTCAGTTCATCGTCTTTCAGGTCAAAAGTTTGATTAATGACTTGTCGTGCTGACTGATATTCCATTTGATGCGGATGTTCCGGATGGAGAATAACCCCATATTCAACAGGTTGCTCTCTTCGCCCGCTGAAGCGAACGGCTGTGTAAAAACAGTTAGAAATTCCGGCGGCAGACAGAGCATTAAAAAGCTTTGTGCAACCGTTGGGAATTGCCTCGTCAGCGCGTAAAATGCTGACATCGCCTGGGCTGGTCATGAAAGGAATAAATATTCCCGGGTACTTTGTATTCATAATAAATAATTATTGGGTTAATAATAGATTTATGTCCTTAATTTATGATTGTTTTGTCTATATGTCAAACAAAAACCCGGCAAAGGCCGGGTTTGAGCGTCTGAGACTGATTTTTTTAGAAGCTGTAACGCAATCCTAAAGTTATTTCTTTGAAATTTTCGACTTTTTCAATGTTGGTCAGGGTATAGCGTCCCATACCGCGAATCGACCAGCTGTCTGTGATGTTGACTTGTGCACCAACACCGAATCGTAAACCTTCGCCACTGTAGGTTTTGTTGCCGTGACCTCCGGTGCCGTTAAACAGGTAGTCTTGTGAGACTTTAACGTCATAGCGGGCAATACCGGCAGATCCCAGAATTTCAACCAATCCTAAATTTAAAAAGTCATTGACCACATCTACACCGTAAGCGCGGACAGTCATATCTGTCTTGAGATTGTCACCTGGCAGGATAACATTGGATGAGGTATTTTTTTCATGAGCAGACTGTTGGTAGAAAGCTTCAACCGCTAATCCTGGTAAAACTTTGATGCCTCCAGAAAGGATATAAGAATTTGTTTTGTTTTTCAGTGTTTTATCAGCATAGTTGCCATAGCCGGCATCAGTATAGGCGTAATCGATGCCAATATAGGGATTAAGCCAGCTTGTCGCTTGAGCGTTAAAGCTGAACAAAGAAATCAGAAATGTAAAAGAGAGCAGTTTTTTCATAAGGTTTTCCTTTTGGTAAATAACAGTGCTCACAGTTTAAGGCTGATTAGTAAATAAATGGTATATTTGGTAAAATCATAAATTGATTAGCCAAAAATAAAGGCACCAGCCGGTGCCTTTATTGTAGTTTTGTTGTTATTGGGCTTCCTCTGTCGTTTCTGCGACGGGAATCGGCACTGTTTTTTTCTGCAGGTATGGATTAGGCTGTTCTTTACGGCCTTCGACCTCCATTTCCGGATTAACAAAGTTAATATGTCCGCGTTCGTAAAAATAAAAGTCGCGGCGAATCCGAGCTTTATCTTTAATGGAGAGTTCGTTCCATTCTTTTTCGTTCATGCCATAAGGGTAGGTTTCCTGTGGTTTCGGATCTCCTGCACAGCCGGCAACCAATAAAAACATCATGAAAATAAATAATCTTTTCATCTCTTAGTCTCCCTGTCTAACAACTGTTTATTATAGCAAAATCGTCAGGATGAATCCAGCAGATAATGGATAATTATTTCGCGTTGTGCAGAATCTTTTAGCGGTTTAAGACATTGTTTAGAATCAATGCCTATTATTGAGAGCATAATAGTTTGTTGTTTTTATTGAAAACTAAACGGCAGCTATGAAAAACTTTTGTATTAATTTTATAAGGAACTAAAGCATGTCAGCGTTAAAAAAAATCAGCAATGCCGCTTGTGCCGCTTTGCTGGTTATGTTAGCCTTGATGCAAGGCGCATATGCTTCAGAAATTGATTTGAAAATTCCGTCTTTGGATGTTGGGTATAATTTCCGGGGTTATGCTATTACCGGCAGCCAAATTCTGATGTATGGTATCGGAATTTGTGTGTTAGGTATGATTTTCGGTTTTTATGAGTTTGTTAAAATTAAGAAGATGCCGGCTCACGAATCGATGTTGAATATTTCAAATCTGATTTATGAAACCTGCAAAACTTATATGAAACAACAGGCTAAATTGTTGTTGTTGCTGGAAGCTTTTATTGCCGTATGTATCTTTTACTATTTCTTTTATTTGAATGCGACTCCTCTGCCTAAAGTGATGACTATTTTAGGTTGGTCTGTCTTGGGTATTCTCGGTTCTTTTGCCGTGGCTTGGTTTGGAATGCGTATTAATACTTATGCTAATTCTCGCACGGCATTTTTGTCTTTGAAAGCAAATCCTTATTCGGTTATGAGTTTGCCGTTGCGTTCCGGTATGTCTATCGGCGTGTTGTTGATTTGCGTTGAATTGATTTTGATGATTATCATTTTGCTCTTTGTTCCCAAAGAAAGTGCCGGTGCTTGCTTTATCGGTTTTGCTATTGGTGAATCTTTAGGGGCTTCGGCTTTGCGAATCTGCGGCGGTATTTTTACAAAGATTGCCGATATTGGGGCAGATTTGATGAAAATTATTTTCAAAATTGATGAAGATGATGCACGTAATCCGGGGGTGATTGCTGATTGTACCGGTGATAATGCCGGTGACTCTGTCGGCCCGACTGCCGATGGTTTTGAAACCTACGGCGTGACCGGTGTGGCTCTCATCAGTTTTATTGTTTTGGCCACAGGTATGATGTATACCGCGAACGGTGATTTGACACTGATGTCAGGCGGAATTGATATTCAGGCAAGATTGATTGTTTGGATTTTCACAATGCGTGTACTGATGATTATTACTTCCGTCATTGCTTATTTGTTAAATAACGGACTGTGCAAAGCTGTTTTCGGCAAAGCTAAATCTTTCAATTTTGAAACACCGCTGACCTCCTTGGTTTGGATGACTTCTATCATTTCGATTTTAGTTACTTTTGGTGTTTCTTATGTGATGATTAGTGATATGGGTGAAGATTTGTGGTGGAAACTGGCTGTTATTATCAGCTGTGGTACTTTTGCCGCTGCGATTATTCCGGAATTTACCAAAATCTTTACATCTTCCAAATCTAAGCATGTTCAGGAAATTGTTAATGCCAGCCGTGAAGCCGGTGCTTCTCTGAACATTATTTCAGGTATTGTTGCCGGTAACTTCTCCGCTTTCTGGAAAGGTCTGGTAATGATTGGCCTGATGGTTATCGCATACTTTACTGCCCGTGAAGGTTTGGATGCCTACATGGTTTATCCGACGGTCTTTGCGTTTGGTTTGGTGGCTTTTGGTATGTTGGGTATGGGGCCTGTTACGATTGCTGTCGACAGCTATGGCCCGGTGACCGATAATGCACAGTCTGTTTTTGAGCTGTCTCAGATTGAACAAATCAAAGGCATCAGCAAACAAATTCAAAAAGACTATGGTTTTGAACCGGAATTTGAAACAGGCAAGCAGTTATTGGAAGAAAATGATTCTGCCGGAAATACCTTTAAAGCAACAGCTAAACCAGTGTTAATCGGTACGGCTGTTATCGGGGCGACCACGATGATTTTCTCAATCATTCTGTTGCTCAATCTGCAACTCAATTTGTTAGACCCGATGGTTCTGTTTGGACTTATGTTGGGTGGTGCAGTTATTTACTGGTTTTCCGGTGCATCTATGCAGGCGGTTTCAACCGGTGCATATCGTGCGGTAAACTACATCAAAGAACATATTCATCTTGATACCAATAAAGCGGCATCAATTGAAGATTCCAAGAGTGTGGTTAAAATTTGCACTATCTATGCGCAAAAAGGGATGTTGAACATCTTTATCGTGATTTTCTCTTTCACGATAGCGTTTGCCTGCTTTGATGCAAACCTCTTTGCCAGCTATTTGATTTCAATCGCAATCTTTGGTCTCTACCAAGCCCTCTATATGGCTAATGCCGGCGGTGCTTGGGATAATGCCAAAAAAGTGGTTGAAGTTGATTTGCACGAAAAAGGTTCGGCTCTGCATGACGCTGCCGTTGTCGGTGACACCGTCGGTGATCCTTATAAGGATACCTCTTCAGTTGCACTTAACCCGATTATTAAGTTCACAACTCTGTTTGGTCTTTTGGCCGTCGAGATGGCCGTTGCTGCTCCGCGCTGCGTCTCTCTCGGGCTGGGTGTTGTGTTCTTCCTTATCGGTTTAGTGTTTGTATGGAGATCTTTCTATCGGATGCGAATCGAAGCTAAAAAGCTGGATAATTAATTATTAGAGCAATTTTACGCTGTTGGGAAAAATTTACGTAGCTAGTGTGTGTTAAAATTTTTCCCACAGCTGGAAATCACTCTATCAACACACGCTATCCAAACTTTTTGATGAGGAGACTGGAAATTTTCAGTCTCCTTAATTTTTTATATATTTTATTGACAAAATTTCGAAAATATGTATACTGCACTTAATATTAAATTATTAAATATATTTTTAAGCAAGCTAAGATAATGAATTAGTTAGAACTGTTTAGGAAGTTGCTGGCAGAGCACTTTGCAGTCTTTACAGATATCGGTTATTTTCTTTCTTAGTTTAGGGAGTAACACCCTGTTTATCTGTCATCATGTGATGAATAGAGTTTAAAAAACGTTCCCATGAAAATGGGACGTTTTTTTATTTAATTTTTTTGTTGACAAAAAATCAAAAAATATTTATATTGCGTTCGATTTTGAATTATTTACATATTATGAAACCTATATACCTTAAGTTTCCTGACGCTTCGGCCTTTGTGAAATTTAACGTAATAAAACTAATTTTTGCATTTAAGAACTGTTTTCATACTTTTCAGTTCGTTCACCCAGAGGCGTAACACTCTAAAGGTGATTTAGTTATTTGTAATAGTCGTTATTGCAAAAATCCCTCCAAATCCTGATTGTGAAATCCGGATTTGGTTTTTTTGAGAAATTACTTCTGGCTTATATATATATCGCCGGCGTCTCTGTTGAGAAACACGGTTTGTCGGTAAAAAGGCAATTCAGGATAGCACGAATTGTCTTTTTTTTATAGGTTAGCGGATATGGTTTATTATTGAGTTATTAGTTTATAGTTAGAAACAAGTTCTGTTTTATGACAGGAATTTGTACGTGGTTGTTTCCGATGTTACTTTGTGAGCATTGAATAAGGAATTGTGAAATTCTTTAAGGAAACAATTAATTGTCTTTAGCCATGACAATCGGTTTGTGAGAATCGATTTGTTTTACCGGGGTAAATTCAGAAATGAATTAGCCCCGGTTTTTTTTCTTGTTTTTTAGAATAATCTGATCAAGACGTTCTTCTTTGATGCCGGCAGGATCTTGGTGTATGATAATCTGTGCGTTGGGATATGCTTCAAGAATTTCATCTTCAACCATGTCTGTCAAATCATGCGCATCATAAAGTGATAAATTTCCATCAAGCTCCAAATGAAATTCGAACATATATGTTCCGCCTAAGTCTCGTGTGCGTAAATCATGTATTCCTTTGGCAAAAGGGGTGTTGCGGACAATGCGGATGATATTTGTGCGAATGTCGTCTCCCAGCTCCTCATCCATCAAGAGGCTGACAGCACCGCGTGCCAGGTGGTAAGCGTTTATCAATAAATAGGAGGAAATAATGAAAGCCGTTGCCGTATCAAACCAGTTGATGTCAAAATATTTGACAACCAGTAAGCTGAGAATGATGGAGGCATTGGTCATCATATCTACGGTATAATGAGCACTGTCGGCCGCAATTGCTTGGGATTGGGTGCGTCTGGTTACATACTTTTGAAAAAGAATGAGCGCGATGGTGGCTACTAAGCTGATTGACATAATCAGGATACCTGTGTCGGTTTGTTCCAGAGGTTTGGGAGAGAGTAATCGACTGAAACCATCATACATAACGAATATGCCTGAACCGGCAATAAAGGCTGATTGAATTAAGGCACTCAGAGCTTCTGCTTTGCCGTAACCGTAGCGGTGGTTGTCGCTGGCGGGTTTAGAAGAATATTTAACCGCGATATAAGTGACGGAGGAGGCGAAAATATCAGCCAGACTGTCAATCATGGAAGATAAAACAGCCAGAGAACCGGTGTATAATGCCCCAAAGGTTTTTAGCAGGCTTAAACTGATTGCCGTGGTGATGCTGGCGATAGTTGCCACGCGTTTTAAGCGGTTAATCTGCGTTTGGTTTAACGGCTGCAAGGTCATCTTTTATTTTCTCCATGCTGTCGGCTGGGATTTCATAAAATCGCGATTTAGCATAAGAGGCAAAAAATTGCAAATGCTTTCCTTGGTTTATGCCGTCAAATTGATAGCGGAGACTGTATTTGTTCTTATTTTTAAAGAACTGCAGAGTGACGGTGTCGTTGTTTTCCGTTTGAATATTCAGTGACAGATATGGGGCTGCGGATGACGGATTTTCATTGGCAGGGGACAATGGGGTATTTAACATATCTCGTACCAGCAGTGTTAATTGTTCGGCGGTTTTAAGCGGTTCTGCGGCAGCTATGCGCCCGAAACGCAGATTCCAAAGTGTGTTATAAGTCCAATCACGCCAATCGGCAGACAAATCGATGAAGTCAGCCTCAATCAGCCAAACTTGGAACTGGTCGGGGAATTTGAGGTATGCGCCGCGGCCGCCGCGGCCAATGTCGATATTGAACTTTCCGATTTCAAAAGCGGTTATGTTTTTTCCGTCGGTATTGCTTAGACGTATTTCAATTGTTTCTGAGTTTTGTACGGCCAGGGGTGTCAAACCAAAATTGGACAGGTGTTGAGGATCTGCCGTGCGTTTTTCATAAAATCTGGCTTCCAGCAGTGTATTTAAAAAACGGCGGATGCGTTCCTGATATACCGGGAATTCCGGATGTTCTTTCAGGTGCCAAATGCCTTCAGATTGCGCAAAAGTCAGGTTGCCGTGACGAGATGTCAGCGCGATTTCTTTTATGTCATTAATTTTCTGAGATAAGTCAGGAAAGACAAGTTTATCTTCATAGGTGTTGATAGGTGTTTGGTTGTTAATCCAGACAGATAATATGCCGACACCTAAAAAAGCCAAACTCCAAAATGCCAGTTTAATCAGTTGCCGATTAGAAGAAAATTTTATCGGAGTAATCATTTGTTTCCGACGAATCCAGGGCAGGCGGCCAAACAGGATAATCAATAGAATTCCGGGCAGAAGTCCGATGTTAATTAATTTTATTTTCAGGTCAATGTCGTGAATGTTATCGTTCAGTCGGAGACGGATATCTGCCAGTTCGCGACGCAAGGTGTTCAACTGTTGGCGGTAGTTGGCGATAACAGCCAGTTCATCGGCAGAGAATACGTCGCGCCCTTCGAAGTCTTTTTTGTTCCACACTTCAGACAGTTTGTCTTTGGTTTGGTTTATTTTATTCAGGATTTCGGCTTCTTTGATTTTGAATTGCAGTTGGTTGTTGCGGCGCATTTTTTCGATATCGGTGAAACGGCGATCAGCGAAAGTTTTTCCCCGTAAATCGCTTAAATCAGTTGAACCGCTCAGACTTTCCAAAGCGTTCATGATGAAGTTGCCGTTGTCTAGAATCGGAATGGTATAACGGCGGTCTAAGATGGAGGCAGATCGCGTCCAAAACGAATCATAAACAAAGTCGGTATCGGCAACCGCAATAACCGTAAACGGATGTTCCGGATTGTTGCTGATAATTTTAGCCGCAATGACCTTATCTTGTTTATCCGGTTTGAACCATCGCAGAATATCTGCCGGATTTACACCGCGGCGAACGACATCTGCCGGCATTAATGCGGAGTTTTCGCTGGCTTTAATTAAAGGGATGAAGCTGACGGCATTGCTCGAATCCGGCCGCAGAATTGAGGCGGAAGCAAAAAGCATACTTTTAAGTTTAGCTGTTTCGGGCTGACTGCGGTTTAAGTTATCCCCTTTAGGTGAAAACTGGATAATATCCTGCGTAAAATTGGGGTTGTTTTTGTAGTCAGAGGTTGCATCTACTGTGATGGAATTGTCTAAATCAGCAATAACGGCTTCCGGATAGTAATTGAAGTGCCATAAGCGGCTTAGTTCTTCTAAATCTGAGGGAATGTATTTGTTGTTGACCGGAAGGTAAAGGCGTGGTGCTTCGGCGGTGGTATCCAATAACACTAATGTGTTTCCGCCACGGTTGGTGTAATCTGTGATGCTTTCAATCAGTTCCGGTTTCAACTTGTAAGGGTGAAGCAATATTAATACCTTAATGTCTGAAGTGAAATCTTCGGCAGTGTGGATTTCTTTCAGAGTGTAAAGTTCTTCAATCTGGTTGATAATTTCCCATTTGGGAGTGATGCTGTTTCCGGTTTGAGAGGTGTTGCTTTCAAAGACAGGTAATCCTGAGATGATGCCGACGACAGGTTTGGTATGAGAAAGCTCAAAAATTTTGGTGGTTAAATCCTGTTCCAAAAATTCTTGCCGTTCTAAAGGAAACATCGGGATTGTTCTGCTGTTTCCGGTTTCGTCGGTTATGGTCAGTCCTAAGAAGCCGTTTTGGTTGATGTCTATCAGCGGAATAGGCTGTAGACCGGCAGCCAGTGCCTGATCTTCATGATTGTCAAGCAGTTTCGGATAGTAAGTGGCATAAGTGAATTTACCGTCGGAAAGACGGTTGTATTGGCGCAGCAGGATGTGCAGTTTGTCTGCCAGCAGTCTTATTTCGGGATTGCGTTGTCCAAGTGTCGGTGTGTAATAAAGTTTAGCGGTAACCGGGTAGGGGAGGTTTTTTAGAATCTGTTCGGTTACCGGAGACAGAGTATAAATTTTTTCGGAAGTGAAGTCGTATTGTATGTCTCTCAGGTTGGTGTTTGCCGTTAAATTAAGACCGGCAAATCCACAGAGCAATAATAAAAACGCCAAAACATAACTAAGCCGGGAGGTTGATTTCAGCCAAGTGGAGGTTCCTGTGGTTTTGAAGTTTATAATCAGGATGGTTGTCAGATTGAACAGAATAATCAACGTTCCGAAAAACAATAAATCTCTGGCTTCCAGAAGGCCGTGAATCAGACTGTCAAAATGGGTGAGAAAGCTGAAAGAGGCTATCATTTCTATTATTGCCAGAGGGGCAAAACTACGGAAAAAAGACAAAACAAATTCCAAGCCGCTGAGAAAAAACAACAAATTGACAAGAACGGATAAAACCAGAGCAATTACCTGATTTTTTGTCAGAGCAGACATTGTTTGAGAAATAGCCAGCATACATCCCGCCAGCAGGAAACTTCCTAAATAACTCCCGAAGATGACGCTGTTGTCAGGGCTTCCCAACCAGTTGACCGTTATCCAGAACGGAAAAGTCAGCAGCAGAGCCAGTCCGCAAAACAGCCAGGCAGCCAGAAATTTTCCCCATACATAGGAGGTTACGGATACCGGCAGGGTCAGAATTTGGACAATGGTGTGGTGACGATATTCCTCCGCCCATAAACGCATGGCAATTCCCGGAATGAAAATAAGGTATATCCATGGTTGAAAAGCAAACATGGGTGATAAATCGGCTTGTCCCCGATTAAAAAAATTACCAAAGTAAATGGCGTAGCTGCTGTTTAACAGCAGAAAGGTTACCAAGTACACATAGGCTAGGGGGGAAATGAAATAGCGATAAAGTTCGTTTTTGGTGATAATCCAGATTTTATTCATGTCCAATCTCCGCCGCAGTCAGTTTTTTGAATGCTTCAGCCAAGGTTTTGCAGTTTGTTTGTTTAAGGATTTTGTTTAAGCTGCCATCAGCTTTAATTTGGCCTCGGTTAATAAGAATAATGCGATTACAGATGGTTTCCGCCTCGTCAAGCAAATGAGTGGAAATCAGGATGGTTTTCTGTTTTCCTAATTCGGTAATTTGTTGGCGGATATGGTCTTTTTGGTTGGGGTCAAGACCATCAGTCGGCTCATCCAGCAAGAGAATCGGCGGATTACTTAAAATGCTTTGAGCAAAACCGACACGACGACGATAGCCTTTGGACAGGGTTTCAATTTTTTGTGATAATACGTTATTTATTTGAGCCAGTTCGCAGACTTCTTTTAGGCGTTGTTCTTTTTCTTTACCCTGTAAGCCGCGTAAGTCGGCAATATAATTGATAAAAGCGGAGACGCTGATATCCGGATACAAAGGAGAACCTTCCGGCAGAAAACCGATGTTTTGTTTGGTGAATAAGCCGTTGTCGGTTATTTTGCAGCCTAAGACGGAAATGATACCCGATGTTGGGGCGAGAAAACCGGTAATCATGTTCATTAAGGTGGATTTTCCGGCACCGTTGGGTCCCAACAAGGCAATGATTTCTCCTTGGTGCGCAGAAAAAGAGACGTCGTTTATGGCGCGCAGATTATTGAAATCTTTTACCAAATGTTCGATTTTTAATGTTTCCGTCAAGATTTTTCTCCTGAACTTATGTCGTCTATTTTTTAGGCCTTGCTGATTTCATACAGAGCAATGGCGGCTGCCGTTGATACATTTAAGCTTTCCACTTTTTCAGAAATCGGCAGGCGAACCGTTATATCGCAGGCTTCTTCGACCAAACGACGCATTCCTTTGCCTTCGCTGCCCATAATGATAGCTGTTTTGCCGCCTTTTTTTAATTTATCTATGGTGGTTTGGGCATAGCCGTCCATGCCGATGGTCCAAAAGCCAGCAGTTTTTAGTTGTTCAATTGCTCTGGAAAGGTTTGTTACGCGGCATATGGGCAAGTGTTCAATCATGCCGGCAGATGCTTTGGCCATGGCTCCGGTTTCCGCTGGAGAGTTTTTATCCTGCATAATTAGAGCCAAAGTGTTGAATGCTACACAAGAGCGGATAATGGCACCGATGTTTTGCGGATCTGTTACTTGATCAAGAATGAGAATATGGCAATCAGGATGTTCGTCGGCCATAATGCAAATGTCTTCCAATGTGTAGTCTTCCAGCTCTTTAACATACGCAGCCAGTCCTTGGTGGACGGCTTCTCTGGGTAAAACTCTGTCGATTTCCTTGCGGTCAACAACGGTAATTATGCCAGTCCCGCGTTGGTGTTTTGCGCAGAGCGTGCGGATGTCTTCTGCGGTTTCGGCTGTGCAAATAATTTTGTTGATTTGTCTGCGGGGATTGATTATTGCGGCGGTCACCGGGTGGCGGCCGTAAAGAATCGCAGCGTTATTTGAGGGAGATGAATTGTTTTTGTGAAATTTGGGCATAGTGTTTTTTATCCTATAATTTTGCGTAACAAACCGTTTGCTTGTTTGAGAGCCTTTTCAGCTTGATTTTTGGTGCAATTTTTGATGGCCATGACACAAGCGGTTTTAACATTGTTTCCTGAAGCAGAAAGATATTGTTCGGCTTCTTCTTGTGCGATTTTGGCAATATCGCGGACAATACGAATGCCGCGATCAACCAACTTGGCATTAAGCATTTGCACGTCAATCATGTAGTTATGGTAAACTTTACCAAAACGAATCATGGCTCCGGTGGAAAGCATATTCAGAACCATTTTTTGTGCGGTACCTGCTTTCATTCGAGAGGAACCGGTAATCGGTTCCGGCCCGACTATTGGATTAATGAATATGTCTGAAAGTGTTTTGGCCTTGGCTTCCGGATTGCAGCAAATGCTTATTGTGTGCGCGCCGCGGCGTTTGGCTTCTTCTAAAACGGTCAGCAGATATTGCGGGTTACCTGAAGATGAAACAGCAACAACAACATCTTTGTTGTCAGGAGCAAATAGAGCTATGTCTTGCATGGCGAGAGAGCTGCTGTCTTCGGCATTTTCTACCGAATGGCGCAGAGCTTCGTCACCGCCGGCGATAAAGCCGTTGACCATATTCGGTGTCACTCCGAAAGTTGGAGGACATTCCGATGCGTCCAATACCCCCAGCCGTCCGCTGGTGCCGGCACCAAAATATCCCAGTCGTCCTCCTTTTTGAAAACTTTGAGCGATTAATTCTATGCTTTGGGCTATTTCCGGCAGAACTTTTTCAATTGCCAGAGCTACTTTTTTGTCTTCGTTGTTCAATGTTTGGGCAATTTGGGTCGAATCCATCAAATCTATTTCTTTTGTTGCGGGATTGGATGTTTCTGTCAGTGCCAGATTAACCATTGTTTTCTCCGAATTTTTTGTTTGTTTGTTTTATAATAATGCGGATAAGTTAATAAATATGTAAAAAAAAGGGTTGACAAGAGCGTAAAAATACGATTATTTGCGTGGTAGTGAATTAAAAAAAGGATGGTAAATCCTCAGCCCTGTTCACAGAATAATGGAGGGGTGGCAGAGCGGTCAAATGCAACGGACTGTAAATCCGTCGACTTCGGTCTACGAAAGTTCAAATCTTTCCCCCTCCACCATTTGTTTTAAATGACAGGGGCTCTCGAGAAGAGGCTATTTAAGCGGGTGTAGCTCAATGGTAGAGCAGAAGCCTTCCAAGCTTATGACGGGGGTTCGATTCCCCTCACCCGCTCCAAATTTTCCCTTCTCCAGAAATACTCTAACAACGTAAATATTTAGGATTTTTAACATGGCAAAAGAGAAATTTGAGCGGACGAAGCCGCACTGTAACATAGGTACGATTG
>CANDEX010000044.1 GCA_947383875.1 uncultured Azospirillum sp.
CGGAGAATCCGGGGCTGTAAAGAGTTCTATTTTATTATTTTCCGCCTTTGGTGACGACAACCATTGCTTCACGCAGAATACGGTCATTCAGCATATAGCCGGTTTGTAATTCGGCAATGATAGTACCGTTCGGTTTATCTTTATCTTCAACTTCTTGAATAACCTGATGGAAGTTCGGATCAAAAACGGTATCCATAATTTCCATTTTTTGGATACCGAATTTATTAAAGACTTTGGTTAATTCATTTTCGGTTAATTCGATGCCTTTACGCAAAGCGTCACAATTTTCAGAGTTATTACCGCTGACGGCTTCAATTGCTCGGTGAAGATTGTCCGCAACACTCAGCAGGTCTTTGGCAAAAGAGGATATGGCGTATTTGTTGTTTTTTTCAATTTCCTGAGCGCAGCGTTTTTTGGTGTTTTCGGCATCAGCGTATGCTCGTAGGAATTCTTCTTTCAGCTGGCGGTTTTCTGCTTTTAATTTTTCAATTTCTTCGTCAGCGGCAGATTGTTCCGCTTCCTGTTCTTCTGTTTCCAGTTCGTCTTCTGCTTCAATGATATCTTCGTCTAAATTTTCTTTTTCGAGAGCAGGTTCTTTTTTGAACTTTTTCATTATTTTTCCTCTTTAAATTTGTGTAGAAAGCGTGTATATATTAGGAAATTTAGTAACTAAAGCCGCACAAGTCAAGAGTAATAACAGCATAATTTTAAATGCTGGTATTTTTGGCGGGCTGTGTTACATTGAGGTAAATTATTTTTTCATTTTTTTGAGAGTGTACAAGATGAATGCTACTGCCGTGAATAGTGATGTGCAAAGCCTGTTAAAACCCCTTCCCAAAGCTTTTAATAAAAAGAAGTTTGTCATATCTTACGGCGTTATCAATAATCCACTTATTGCTGAAATTCAAAACCTTTCCCAAAAACAGTGTCTGGGTAAAAATCCTTGGCCGGAAATTAACCATATTGATGCTTGGATGGTTACTGCCGAAACCGCCACTTTTATGAAGTGGGGCGGCTTGGGAATGATTGCGTCCGAATTGCCGGAGGCTTTTAATGATGCTTTTGGTAAAAATGGTGACAGGCTTTCCGTGGTTACGCCTCTTTATTTGGGAGATACCGGTAAAAAAAGAGCTTCGTTAACCGGAGATGTTTATACCGGTGCGGAAAATAAGCAAATTAAGCTTACAGAAATTCATACAATCACGGTTCCTTTTGTTGGAGATCATCAGGAGCTGGATAATTTTAACGTCAAAGTCTATACCGGACATTTTAACGGTGTGGATTATATTTTTCTTGAGAATAAGCGTTTCTTTTCTATTAATCCGCATAGAGACAATCCTCCGGCTCAGGATGGTTGCTATGTTAAGAATAAATTCGGGATTAATGAGGTTGAACGTTTTGCTTTTCTTTCCAAGGCAGTTTATAAGTTGTTGGAAGAAATTTGTGATGGTAAGGTTAAAGATATAAGTGCGCCTAATGTCGTTATTGCCAATGATTGGCATAGCGGGGCTTTGTCTGGTTTGACCAAATATTTTACCAATGCGCAGGTTGCAGCGGGACGGATGACATCTGATTTGGCTGAAAAGCTGAAAAATATACCGATTGTACATATCGCGCATCATCTTGGTTATCAGGGCTGGGATTATGAGTTGACCTCTAAATTGCTGAACTCTTTGTATGAAGATACTGCAACATTGGTTTTCAAAAATGCTAAGACTATCAAAAACAGTAATCCGCGAGCAACCAACACTTTGATTGTCAGCGATTGTTATAATCAGGCTTCTTGTAATTTTCATTTGGCGGACAGAGTGGTTACCGTTTCTAAAAATTATATGGAAGAGGTGTCAAAAGAATTAGGTTTCGGGTTTGATTTTCGTGATATTTTGAAAATCCGCAAAGATCATCGGAACTTTTTCGGTATTGTCAATGGATATGAGAAAAAACTTATTTCTCCGAACAAAGAAAAAATTGAGGCAATCAATACCTATTTCAAAGAATTTAACTTTAAGGTTTTTGATGAACATACGCCGGAAGCGAAAAACCATAATAAAGCCGAATTTATTCGTTTTGTTTCTAAAGTTGCTTCAGATGCCGATTATAAAAAATCAGTTATTCCGTTGATTGAAACCTACAAGTTTGAAGATATTTCCGGTTCTGTTAAAAATCCTGCGGAGACGCCGATTTTTTGCGCAACCAGCCGTTTGGTTGAGCAAAAGGGATATGATATTGCTGCGCAGGCCATTTTAAAATTGGTGCATGGTTTTGATAAGCAAAAAAAAGAACTCCCTATTTTTGTTATGGGGGGAGCAGGAGATGATGTTAATTTTGCTATTCTGACCAAGTTGAAAGATAAAGTTTCTGAAATTAATCCTGCAGCGGGCAAGCGTATATTCGTTTTCCGCGGTTATCGCGATCAGTTTGCTTATGCAGTGCAGTTAGCATCTGATTTTTATTTGATGCCCTGTCGTTTTGAACCTTGCGGTTTGACGCAAATGGAAGCTATGGCCAAAGGTGCTTTGCCGGTGGCAATGTCAACCGGTGGTCTGGTGGATACGATTGATGACGGGATTAACGGTTTTCGTACGGAAGTCTTCTTTACGGAAGGACGGCGGGTTTATGGCAGTAATTTTACGGCCCAACGCCTGAAAAACAATGTTAATGCATATGCTGAGACATTGCGTAAAGCCTTGGATGTTTTTTATGAAAATCCTGAGGCTATTACTGAAATGAAACAAAATGCAATGATTAAGGATTTTGGCTGGGGCGTTTCCGGCGGATCATTAGAAAAATATTATAATTTGTTGCGTTTCGGTCATTTGTGAGACAATAAACGTTAATTTATTTTTTATTGAGAGATTTGGAGATGAGACATTCCGGACGTGAAAATGATGAAATTCGGCAGGTGGAGATTATTCCGCATTTTAATCCCTATGCCGAAGGGTCATGCATGATTAAATGCGGTAATACGCATGTTGTGTGTACGGTCAGTATGGAAGAAAAAGTACCTGCTTGGCTGCGCGGACAGAACCGCGGCTGGATTACTGCCGAGTATGGTATGTTGCCGAGAGCCACACAGGTTCGGGTTCCGCGGGAGTTGAAAAAGCCTTCCGGGCGTACTCAGGAAATTCAGCGTCTTATCGGGCGTTCTTTACGGGCGGTTGTCGATTTAACCAAAATGAAAGACATTTCGCTATGTGTGGATTGTGATGTTATTCAGGCTGACGGCGGAACGCGAACGGCTTCCATTACCGGAGGATTTGTTGCTTTATCTTTGGCAATTGATAAGTTGTTGGCTCAGAAAAAAATTAAGGAAAATCCGATAAAAGAACACGTTGCAGCAGTTTCTTGTGCCATTCATGACGGTAACAGAGTAGCTGATGTTGATTATATTGAAGATTCTAATGCTCAGGCTGATATGAATTTCGTTTTGACGGAGAGCGGAAAGATTGTTGAAATTCAGGGAACCGCAGAAGGTAATCCGTTTGAAGAAACAGATTTTAATGATTTGCTGATTTTGGCTAAAAAGGGAATCCGCGAATTGATTGAAAAACAGCATGAAGCCTTAGGTAAATAATGCCTTTACATTAATGAACTTTCTGATATTTTAACCGTGAATAATCATTATTAAAATATTAGATGTTGAACTAAAAAAAGCAGAAGTTATGAATTTACAGAAAATTGTTGTTGCTTCTCACAATCAGGGAAAAATTGCTGAAATTCGTGAGATTTTAGCACCGTATGAAGTTGAGGTTATATCTGCCGCTGAGTTAAATCTGCCGGATGTGGAAGAAACCGCGACTACTTTTGAGGGAAATGCCAAGCTGAAGGCTGTTGAATTATCAAAACTCTCCGGCTTGCCTTGTTTGGCAGATGATTCCGGTTTGTGTGTCGATGCTTTAGACGGACGTCCCGGGGTTTATACGGCTCGTTACGCCCCAAATCGTGACTTTGATAAAGGAATGGACAAGCTGTTGGCTGAATTGGCTCAAGCTTATGTTAAAAAACCAACAAGAAAAGCTCATTTTGTTTGTTGTTTGGCATTGGCCTTACCGGAAAATCCGGCAAGTGCGGCGGTATTTAAAGGATTTGTTGACGGTCAGATTGCTGAGGTTAAAGCCGGGAGCAACGGTTTTGGGTTTGATGCCGTATTTATTCCTGATGAGGGAGACGGCAGAACTTTTGCGCAGATGTCGCATGAAGAAAAAGATAAGATTTCTCATCGCGGTCGGGCTTTGGAAAAATTTGTTAAAGAAATTTTTGCCAATTAAGGTTAAAACAAGAGGGGAGAGAAACCCCTCTTGTTTTTGTTTAAAAGGATAAAAAGATGACAGAGATTACACAGGCTTTTATTTTGGCTGCCGGGCGCGGCAAAAGAATGCTGCAGTTGACCGATGACAAGCCTAAGCCTTTGGTAGAAGTTGCCGGAAAAAGCCTGATAGATTATAATGTTTATCGTTTGGCTCATGCAGGAATCAAAGATTGTGTGGTTAATCTCTGTTATAAAGGGGAGATGATTAAGCAGCATTTGCAGCAAAATAAGGCTCTTAATTTTATTTTTTCGGAAGAAGACGAAGCATTGGAAACCGGCGGCGGCATTAAACACGCTTTGTCTAAAATGAAACGTGCACCGTTTGTGGTTGTAAACAGTGATGCATTATGGACTGAAGCCGAAGGCGGTAATTTGATTAAAGAGATGATTTCAGCTTGGGATGATGATAAGCATGATATGATGTTAATGCTTTTGCCTTTGGAAAATTCGTTTCAGACAATGGCTAACGGTGATTATGATATAGATGCTGGCGGGTGTCCTCGTCGGCGGCGCAGCAAAGAAGCTCGGGCGGAATATCTTTATGGCGGGGTGTTAATCGTGCATCCGCGGGTGTTTGATAATGAACCCGAAGGGCGTTATTGGCTGATTGATATTTTTGATCGTTTGGAAAATGCCGGACGTTTAGGGTTTTATTTGCACAAAGGCAAATGGTTTCATGTCGGGAATCCGGAATCCGTGCAAACGGCAGAAGCTTATTTTATGCAAAATCCGCTTAAATAATTGAGCGTTTTTGTTCCTTAACGGGCATTCTTGCCGGGCGAATGAGCAGAAATACGGCGCGATCGTCTGTTTTGTGGGTTTGTTTGTGCATATTAAATGTATCTGCGACGATTTGTTCTACATCAATATTGTATTTTTGATTAAAATAATCGCGCAATTCAAAGGCTTTGTCTTCATAAGACAAATTTTTAATGTGATAAAATTGTTTGTTTTTATCCAGTCTTTGGCGAATGCTCAAAATTTCTTTACCGCGAGAGAATAAATCTGCCAGTTGAATCAGGCGGTCATAATCATTATAACGAATTTTTTGCAGAAAATTACGAGCGGTTTTAAAAGATTTTTCGTCATAGGTCGGATAGTCTTCAGCTTTAATGTTCGGATCAATAAAGTTGTGCGTGATACAAATCGGAGCGACGTCAGGAAAACCGATTTTACGCAGGTAATTATAGCCTTCAAGACTATGCGGTATATGAGTAACCGTTTCGTCTTTAATGCGTCCGATATCATGAAGCAACCCCAAAACATAAGCGGTGTCTGGGTTGAGTATGCCGGTTTTCAGAGCAATATTTTCAGCTATTTTAGCTACGTTAAAGACATGGATTCCATGTTCAAAGATAATTCTTTGATTAGAACCATTGTAAATTCTTTCCTGCAGGTAGCCGTTTGCAATTCTGACTGCAGTAATGCGCGACGGCAAATAAGCTTTCTCGTAGTTGTTGATAGCTGACATTTTTTTCCATATTAATTAAAGAGGTTTTTATTTTTATAGCATTTTTACAGCAGAAACACAACCCTAAAAGTGAGTACAATATCAATAAAAAAAAGAGGTTTTTGTTGACTATTCCGCTGGCTGTTTTAAACTCTCGTCATGACTGATAATATTTATAATATTCCGGCCGGCAGTGCATTTGCCGAAGTGTTAGCAGGCAAGTTTCTTGCTGATTACCGTGATTGTGCGTTAGAGTTGACAGATGTTTTGTTTCTTCTGCCGAACAGGCGGGCTGTCAAGGCACTAAAAGATGCTTTTGTTCGATTGCAGGGGACGGCACCGACCATGCTGCCGCAAATGCTGCCTATCGGAGATGTGGAAGAAGATGAATTGTTTCTGACAGGGTTTGATCAGGCACCGGCTTTGGCTGCGCTTTCTCCCGCTATCAGCCGTATGGAACGATTACTGTTGTTTACCCGAATAATTATGGCTAAGCCGATTGAATACGGAATTGAAAAACTGGCGGCGAATCAGGCTTGTTATTTGGCGCAGGAGTTGGCGAATCTGATAGATACCATTCATAATCAAGGGTTGGCTTTTGATCGTTTGGTCAATTTGGTGCCGGAGGAATATGCTGCGCATTGGCAGGAAACACTTAAATTTTTGCAGATTATTACTGAATATTGGCCGCAGATTTTAGAAGAAAGACAGCTCATTGATGCCGGAGATCGCAGAAATCGTTTGTTGGAGGCTCAAATAAAATTGTGGCAGGAGAATCCGCCGCTTAAAAAGATTGTTGCCGCCGGAACAACGGCCGCTTTTCCGTTAATGAAAGAATTGGTAAAAACTATTTTCGGATTGGAGAACGGAGAAATTTATCTGGCGGGAATCGACAGATATCTTGAGGAAGATGCTTGGCAGGCCTTGGATGAAACTCATCCGCAATTTGAGTTAAAAGAGATGCTGGATTATTTGAAAATCAGTCGGGAAGATATTGCTGATTTGGTTATGCCTCATAATCCCGCTCGTAATGAATTTATCAGTGAAGTTATGCGTCCCGCTGCGACAACCGATAAGTGGCGTGATATCGGGCATAAACAAATCAAGCATAATGCCGTTGACGGTTTAACGCTGATTAATTGTGCTGATATGCGAGAGGAAGCTTTGACCATTGCTTTGCTGATGAGAGAAGCGTTGGAAGTGCCTGAAAAAACGGCGGCGTTAGTGACACCTGACAGAAATTTGGCGCGACGGGTGGCTGCTGAGCTTGAACGGTGGAATTTAAAAGTTGATGATTCGGCCGGGCGACCTTTGGCACAGACGCCCTTAGGCATCTTTTTGCGGTTGATTGTTCAAGCTTGTGAAGAAGATTTTCGTCCTGTTGCGTTGTTGAGCTTATTAAAGCATCCGTTGACTTGTTTCGGTGAGGATGGATTTAAAGTGCGTAAGACGGCGCGGGAATATGAAAAGAAAGTTTTACGCCGTGGTAAAGAAGATGATGAATTGACGGCGTTTATTGAGCGAGCTAAGGAAAAGCTGTTTGATTTTTATGAGGCATTACATCAGCCGAAAATTGATTTTAAAACATTATTGAAGCTACATATTACGACAGCAGAAATTTTGGCGGCAACACAAGATAAAGACGGAGCGCAGGTGTTGTGGAAAGGAGAAGCTGGCGAAGCCGGTGCCGCGTTTATTGCCGATTTATATGCTGAAGCGGGGGTTATGGGGAATATTTGCGGTTGTGAATATCGTGGTTTGTTGGAGGCTTTGATGGCTGGAGTAACGGTTCGTCCCAAATACGGAACGCATCCCAGACTGAGTATTCTCGGACCTATTGAAGCCAGACTGACACATTTTGACCGCGTGATTATTGGTGAAGTGAATGAAAATATATGGCCGCAAGCCGTAACGGCAGATCCGTGGATGTCACGTCCGATGAAAAAAGAATTCGGTTTTCCTCTTCCTGAGCGGACTGTTGGGGTTGGAGCGTATGATTTCAGTCAGTTGCTGGCTAATGAAGAAGTTTATTTAATTCGGGCAGAACGCGTGATGGGAACACCGATGGTTAAATCTCGTTGGTGGATGCGTTTGGATACTGTTCTTAAGGCTTTGAATTTTCCTATTGAAAAGTTGGAAGATTCTGTTTTTAAAAGTTGGGCCAGATTTCTTGACAGGAGTGACACTTTTTCTCGTCTTTTACCGCCGGCACCCAAACCGCCTGTCAGTGCGCGACCGCGAGAGTTATCCGCCAGTGCTATTGAGAATTGGATGCGTGACCCGTATATTATTTTTGCCAAATATATTTTGCGTTTGAAGCGTTTGGATGATTTGGAGCAGGGGATAACTTTTGCAGACTACGGGACTATTATTCACGCAATTTTGGAACAATTTAATCGTAAGTATAATCACGAGTATCCACTTAATGCCAAAGAGGAGCTGTTAGCTTTAGGACAAAAGTATTTTTCTGAAAATGGAATTGCGGCCGAAACCAGAGCTTTTTGGTGGCCGAATTTTGAGAAGACCGTTGACTGGTTGACGGCGAAAGAAAATTTGTATCGTCCGGATGTTCGTGAGGTTCATAACGAAGTTGAGGGGCGTTTTTCTTTTGAGGCACCCGCCGGAACATTTACGATTACGGCTAAGGCTGATCGAGTGGATGAAACCCGAGACGGACATATAAATATTATAGACTATAAGACCGGACAGGCGCGAACGCCGAAAGAAGTTGCCTGCGGTTATGCTCCGCAACTGCCTATAGAAGCTATTATTGCTCGAGAAGGTGGTTTTGAGGGAATATCTCCGGCAGATATTTCGGCCTTGATTTATTGGCAGTTAGGACGCAAAGAAACTTTGCTTAATACGCAAGTAGATGATGTTTTAAATACGAATCTGAAGAATCTTCGAGAACTCGTTTCCCTTTTTGATTTTCCGGAAACGGCATATATCAGCAAACCTAATCCCAAATACGCGCCGAAATATTCAGATTATGAGTTGTTGGCTAGGGTGAAGGAGTGGTCCATTGCCGAATCTGATTAGTTTTATGTTGTATCTAGAGCAATTTTACAGAATACCAAAAAATTCACATACTGTTATGTATGCTAAAATTTTTTGGTTTCTTAGAAATTACTCTATCTATCAACCTAAAACTAATCATTATTTACAAGGTATATCGCTATGAACAGTGAAGACATATCCGCCATTCGCAAAGAGCGAGGAAAGTTAGCGACCGCGCAGCAGAGACGAGCGGCGAATCCGTTACGCTCCGTATGGGTGGAAGCATCAGCCGGTACAGGAAAGACCAAGGTTTTATCAGACAGGGTTTTGCGTTTGTTGCTCAGCGGAGTTGTGCCGTCAAAAATTCTTTGTTTGACTTATACAAAGGCTGCTGCCGTCGAAATGAGTTCGCGTATTGCCGGTCGCTTGAGTCGTTGGGCGGTTGCAAGTGAGGAAATGCTGCATAAAGAACTTTTGGCATTGTTGGGAGAATTACCAGAAAATCAGAAAGATTATGCTAAGTTGGAAGCGATGGCGCGGCAATTATTTGCGGTATTGTTAGATACGCCCGGTGGGATGAAAATTCAGACTATTCATAGTTTTTGTCAGGAAATTTTGAAACGTTTTCCGTTAGAAGCAAAAGTTTCGCCATATTTTGAAGTGATGGATGATCGGACGGCTTCTGAAGCTTTGGCCGATATTCAACGCGGATTGTTGTTAAAAATTGAGGAGGAGCCAGATGGTTCTGTCGGGCAGGCGTTGGCTTATTTAACCCGACAGGTTAGCGAGTTTAAGTTTCCGCAAATTATGGAAACGATTGCCGCGAATCGAAATAAAATCAGCAGATTGTTGGCTTCTTTTGAACATATGGATGTTTTGCAGCGTGAATTGGCTCTGCGGTTGGATGTTGCTCCCGGCGATAGCGAATCGTCTCTGCTTAAGCGTTTTATGGATGGAATAAATCGTGATGATATACTCTTGTTGAGGGAAGCTTGGTTTAAGGGGGCTGCTACGGATGTTAAAAATGCAGAGATTTTAGCGCGACTGGCGGAAAAAGATTATCCAGAAACCGAGTTTGAGGTTTATCAAAAATTGTTTTTAACCAAAGATGGCAGTCCAAAAGCTAAAGCCGGAAGCAAAGGAGCTCTGGCCGCATGTTCTCATCTTGAAGAAATATTTTATCGAGAAGCCGAGCGTTTGCAAGAGCTTCAAAATCATTTAACAGCTTTACGGGTTTATGCTGCAACATCGGCTGTGTTGACTTTGGCAGGGGAGCTTATTGGCGGATATAATTATTATAAAAAAATTCATTCAAAAATGGATTATGAAGATTTGATTGTTTTGACGCGTGATTTGCTGGAAGACAAGAGTGTCGCTGATTGGGTTCTCTATAAGTTGGATGGCGGCATTGATCATGTTTTGATTGATGAGGCGCAAGACACTTCACCTAACCAATGGGCTATTGTTAAAGCTTTAACGGAGGATTTTTTTAATCATTCTGATCGGGTGCGCACTGTCTTTGCCGTAGGTGATCGTAAGCAGTCAATATATAGTTTTCAAGGTGCCGATCCGCGGGAATTTGAAAATATGCGGCGTTATTTTGCGAGTAAAGCTGCAAATTTTGATGAAGTTAAACTTGAGGTTTCCTTTAGGTCAACGGCAAGTGTATTGGATAGTGTCAATACGGTTTTTAATGATGACTATGCTAAACAAGGTGTGGTTTTGGAAGGTGAGGACATAACGCATATTCCGTTCAGAATGGGCGATGGCGGAAAGGTGGAAGTTTGGCCGCTGATTGAACCTTTGGACGGAGAAAATCCTGATATGTGGCGACCGCCGGTAGAACGTACGGCAGGGGAATCGACATCATCGCGTTTGGCTAAAATGATTGCGGCTAAAATTAAAGAGCAAGTTAGCAGAGGAGATATTCTGGTATCGCAAAATCGGCCGTTACAGTATCGAGATTATATGATTTTGGTACAGCGGCGCAACAGCTTTGTTGAAGAAATGGTGCGCGAGTGTAAAAACGCCGGAGTTAATGTTGCCGGGGTTGATAAAATTCGTTTACTGGAGCAAATAGCGGTTCAGGATTTGGTGGCTTTAGGAAAGTTTTTGCTGTTGCCAACGGATGATTTAACTTTAGCCGAAGTGTTGAAATCACCGTTATTTGGTTTGGATGACGATGATTTGTTTACCCTTTGTTATAACCGTGGCGGTGCGTCAGTTTGGACAAGGTTGTGCGATAATGCGGATTATCAAGCAACGTATCTGTTACTGCGCGATTTGTTGGATATGGCGGATTATGTGCGACCATTTGAGCTTTATTCTTATGTTTTAAATAAGCAAGGCGGTCGGCAAAAGTTTGTTGAACGAATGGGATTAGAAGTTGAAGAAGGATTAGATGAATTTGTTAATTTGACGTTGGTTTATGAGCAGGAGCATATTCCCAGTTTGCAGGGTTTTATTCAGTGGATTGCCGGGGATGAGGTGGAAATTAAGCGTGAGCTGGAGCAAAGTGAGGCTGATGCAGTTCGCATTATGACGGTGCACGGTTCCAAAGGATTACAGGCTCCGGTTGTTATTTTGCCTGATACGGTGAGAATGGTCAATGTGCGTAAAGAAGGCGGCTTGCTGTGGGATGATTTGTTTTATTACCCTCTTTCTTCCGGTGATTATGATAAAAATTGCTGTCGGATAAAAGAAGACGAAACCATTAAGGCTAATGAAGAATATAAGCGATTGTTGTATGTGGCGTTGACCCGTGCAGAAGATAAGTTATGCGTGTGTGGTTATCGGCAGAACACGGCGGTTAAAGATGAGTCATGGTATGGTATTTGTCAACGCAGTTTGGCTCGGATTGGCTGTACGGACAGTGATGATAATATTGTTTATGATGTGCCGCAATTGGTTGCCGTCAGCGCAGGGGAATCGTCAGTAATAAAAGAGTTGTCTCGTCCAGATTTTTCTTGGATGTCACAGTCGGCACCGGAAGAGAATCCTCTTGCAAAACCCTATACGCCTTCAAAACCTGATGAAGATGAAAATGATGTGGCTTTGGTTTCTCCCATAAGCAATGATGGTTCTAATCGTTATCAAAGAGGACGGATTATTCATAAACTATTGCAGTTTCTTCCTGATGTGAAACAAAAGGAGAAGGGGCAGATTATTGCTGAATTTCTGGCTAAGAATGCACCGGAAATGCCGGCTCATCAGGCAGAGCGAATCCAAAACGAGGTATTGTCTTTGTTGGCCGATGAGCGATTTAAGCCTTTATTTGCGGCAGGGTCAAAGGCGGAAGTGCCGATAATTGGCGAAGTTGATGGTCGGATTATTTCCGCGCAGGTTGACCGGTTGGTGGTGACGGATGAAAATGTAATGATTGTTGATTTTAAAACGAATCGACCGGCAGCTAAAAGTTTAGCTGATGTGCCGGTTGTTTATATTAAACAACTGCGGGCTTATCGTGATTTGTTGGCAAAAATATATTCAGGTAAAACAGTGCAAAGTTATATTCTATGGACGGATACAGCGCAAATTATGCAAATTGAATGAGGTTTTTCAATAATAAGACTTTAATAAATAAAAATATCTATTATATTAGACTTATCTGACAGACATATATTTTACTTTTGAAAGGAAGAACGATGAAACAAATTTCTGACAGCCAATTTGAAGCAGAAGTTTTGAATGCCAAAGGTTTGGTTTTGGTTGACTTTTGGGCTGAGTGGTGCGGACCTTGCCGTCAATTGGGGCCGATTTTGGAAGAAGTTTCCAAAGAAATGGGCGATAAATGCCAGATTTGTAAAATGAATGTGGATGAATCTCCCAATACGGCAGCTCAATACGGAATTCGTAGCATTCCGACAATGTTTTTGTTTAAAGACGGTAAACAGGTTGATGTTAAAGTTGGTTTGAATTCTCAGGCCTCATTGGTTTCTTGGCTGAATTCTCACGCTTAGAAAATTCAGTATAATACCTACAAATAAGAAGGCCTCCAATCGGAGGCCTTCTTACTTTATAGTGGTTAGTATTCTATCAGGGGAAGAGAAAAGCCTCCGGCTATTTTAGAAGTTATTCCGAAAGATTTATTCTCCAAATTATAAGTGCAAAAATAGTCTTGGCTATTATTGTCTTGGGTTACTTCATTTGATGAATTATATATACTTTTGTTATCATCAAAAACAATTGGTTCAGCATAAGGAATGCTCTTTATTGTATTTTTTATAATTTCCTTATTATGAGAAAAAGTGTTTAATTGTTGGATACTGGGTAAAAACCAATTTCCTTTGCCGCACCAACTTCCAGAAGGACAGCCGTTTAGAGGTTGATAATTATTAACATATTGCACGGGTAAAATAATGTTGCCGGTTCGTTGAGAATAGGTGGTTATTTTCGCGGTGTTTGTTTTCCCGTCTGGTAAACAGTCCGGATTACATTCACTACAGTTTTGTAAATCAGGAATATCTACTTTTTTCTCATTCCAAGAACTGATCCAAGACACGGCTGCGGCAGAATAAAAATAAAAGCAATTTTGGTATAGTGATTTTTCTTCTATGACACAATTATCAACATCTTTTTGATTATAATCTTTATGAAAACCGAAGTTATTAATAGCGGCGGCAATTTTCTTTTCTTCATCGATAACCACGCCGATAGCGGTTTTCTCCGGCAGATATTGCCGTGAAGTTGTGCGGTCTGAATAAAGGATTAAACCCGGTTTGATACAAGTATCATACTTCCCGCCGCAAGAGTTGCCGGCAAGTTGGTAGTCACCTGT
>CANDEX010000045.1 GCA_947383875.1 uncultured Azospirillum sp.
GATTGTCGGCCTGTTCTGTGCTTGGGTTTTGTATCGGGAAAATGCAACTCGTATATTGGTTATGGCTGCGGATTATGCACTGGCTAAAAAGATGGTACGCAATGTCAAACGTATTATTGAGCAGCATCCTTTAACCAAAAGCCTTAAACCGTCAAAACTTGACCAATGGGCCGCAGATCAGTTCACAATTAACCGGAAGTTGGAACTTCGTGATCCGTCAATGTTGGCAAAAGGAATAGGTGCCAATATCACCGGATTACGCGCAGATTTAATAATTTGTGACGATGTTGAAGTTCCTAAAAACTGTGATACCGCGTTAAAACGCATGGATATGCGGGAGAAACTGGAAGAACTGGATTACATCCTGACACCGGGCGGAATGCAGCTCTATATCGGAACACCGCATACTTTTTATACGATTTATCAGGTATCAGCGGATAAGAATAAGCCGGAGATAGAGCCTTTTCTGCTGAATTTTAAAAAACTGGAAATTCCGATTCTTGATAGAAAAAACCGCAGTGCATGGCCGGAGCGTTTTTCTTTGGAAAAGATTGCCTCTCTGCGGCAACGTTCGGGAGAAAACAAGTTTCTTTCTCAGATGATGCTGCAGCCGGTCAATTTCCGTGACAGTATATTAAATCCCGAACGACTGGTGGCTTATGCTGCAGAGTTGTCTGTTTCCTATGCTAACGGCCGTGAAGTTTTGCGGTTGGGTGACAAACGCTTGCTGTCGGCATCCTGTTGGTGGGATCCGTCATTTGCCGCCAAATCGGGAGATAACAGTGTTATTGCCTGCGTTTTTACGGATGAGGAGGGAAAATTCTGGCTGCATGATTTGGAATATATCCGAGTAGACAACAGTCAGGAAGATAATATGGCCTCTCTGCAGTGTGAAAAAGTTGCTGATTTTATAGAGCGCAATCATTTGCCGTCGGTTCGGGTTGAAGCCAATGGGATAGGAAAATTTTTGCCTGGTATTTTGAAACAAACACTGCAGAGGCGTAAAATTCGTTCGGCAGTGATGGAAATGTATTCAACATCCAATAAAGCCACACGGATTCTGGAGGCTTTTGAGGTGTTGTTAGCCGAAAAGGCATTGAATGCTCACAGCAAAATCTGGACGACGTCTTTTATTGAAGAAATGCGAGATTGGAGCCCTGAAGGTAATATGCATGATGATGCGCTTGATGCTGTTGCCGGTTGTCTGTCATCCGAACCGATACGCTTTACGGCTGCTGTCGACGGTAAAGATTTTAAACGCTTTAACTGGCAGGGTGCATCCGGTCAGTTTAAGGCTTTGTCTGATTTTAATATATAAGGAAAGAAAAATGTTAAACGAATTGTTGAATTGGATAGCCATGATTGAGCTTCCGATTTTTGCGGCGTTATTCCGCATGATTATTAAACAACGGCGTGATTTTGAAGATTGTCTGTTGGAGCTTCGCGGTCACACAGACACTAGGGTGGATATAGGAAAAGAAGCCTTGGCTGATTTCAAGCTCCATGTTGCCCGTAATTATGTTTCGACCAATTATCTGAAAGATGTCGAAAACCGTCTGACCAATCATTTGCTGCGGATTGAAAAGAAATTGGATGAAGTAGGGAGGAACAGATGAGTGACAGAGACATTGACGTATTGGCAAGAACCATTTACGGCGAGGCCAGAGGCGAGAGCATTTCAGGAATGGAAGCTGTCGCCTCTGTCGTTTTAAACCGGGTTGCATTCAGCAAACGTCGTGGTCGTTATTGGTGGGGAAACAACGTCCATGACGTTTGCCGAAAACCGCAACAGTTTTCCTGCTGGAACAAGGATGACCCTAACTATCGTCTTGTTTCAAAGGTTTCTGACAGTGATCTTATCTTTTGCATATGCAAAAGAGTAGCTGCGCGAGCCGTTGCCGGGTTGCTGGAAGATAAAACCGGCTGTGCAACCCATTACCATACCAAACAAGTTTGGCCGGTATGGGCAAGAGGTAAAATCCCCTGTGCCGAAATTGGTCATCATTTTTTTTATAACGATATCGAATAGGGAGAAGGTGATGACTGTCTTACATAAAAAATGTCTGACGGCAGCAGTCAATTGCGGCACGGAAATCATGCGTCGATTAAGTCAGCCGCTGACAGAAAGCGGTTTGAGTCGGTTTGAACGTCTTTGGCGGCCGACCTTTGGTTATGCGGTATCCCTGACTTGGGTGCTTCATATGCTGACCGTGTGTTATGTGGTGTGGAGTGATAATCCCCGCGCCCCGGAAATTATTATGGCTTTAGTTGAAACAACATCTTTGTGGAGTGTGGCACTCACCGTGATGGGGGTGTCTGTTGTTAAGGGGACATCCGTCCGTTCATCAGCTAAACGCAACGTCACAAAGACCAAACTCTGATTTTTTATGAAAGGAAAAACTATGGGAGGAACATTTAAAGCTCCAAAAGTTCACCAACGGGTCATCCCTGTTGTTGATACCGAAGCAGAGGCAAAAAAGCGTGCCGAAATCCAAAAAGAAGAGACACTGGAACGTCAGCGTCGCGGACAGGAAAGCACGATAAGAACATCTTATTCGGGAATATTGGGAGAGAAAGAAGATAATCTCAAACGCAAAAATCTTTTGGGAGAATAAGCATGGAACAACAATTGGAAAAGCTTGTCCGTCGTTATCAGAAAGCTTCCGAACGAAAACAATATTGGGAACCATACTGGAAAGAGTGTTATGAATATGCTTTTCCGTTGCGTGAAAATGTTAGTTCGGAACTATATGGCGGCGATTACGGCTCCAAAAAAAATCTTTGTCTCTATGACGGTACCGCGCCGGATGCGGTGGATCAGCTGGCGTCTTCACTGCTCTCCGAATTGACACCGCCATGGGCGAAATGGTTTGGCTTAAAACCCGGAAGTGAATTAAAACCGCAAGAGCAGGATCAAGTGGCTCCCACACTGGAAAAGACATCAGACATTATGCTGCAAAATTTTGAACATTCTAATTTTGCGGTAGAAGTTCATCAATGTTATTTAGATTTGGTAACGGCGGGAACAGCCTGTTTAATGTTTGAGGAAGCTCCGGTTGGAGAAGCAACAGCTTTTCATTTTTATGCCGTCCCCTTAAGAGAAATAGCCATAGAGGAAAGCGCAGACGGAAAAATTGATACGACTTTCCGCTGCTCAAAGCTAAATTTGGATGGAATTCAAACCAGATTTCCCGAAGCGCAAATTCCGCCGTCTGTTGCGGATAGATGTCATGAAGACCGAGAATATCAGTTGAAAGTGATTGAAGCCGTGTTGCCGCGTCATTGTAATGCCGGTGGTTGCGGTTATCAATATACGGCTTTTGCTTGGGATGAAAATGGCGGAGAACAGGACAGCTTTATCCTGAGGGAAGGTGTGTTTGAAACATCTCCCTTCATTAATTTTCGCTGGTTGAAAGCACCAGGAGAAATTTATGGTCGTTCACCGGTGATGAAAGCTTTGCCTGATATTAAAACAGCCAACAAGGTTGTCGAACTGATTTTGAAAAATGCATCAATTTCAGTTACCGGTATTTGGCAGGCTGATGACGATGGTATTTTGAATCCGGATAATATTAAGCTGATTCCCGGAGCGATTATTCCCAAAGCTGTTGGTTCAAAAGGGCTGACTCCTTTGGCTGCTCCCGGTGATTTTGATTTGTCGCAGTTGATATTGAGTGATTTGCGCCAGCGAATTAATCATGCGCTGCTGGCTGATCGTTTGGCTCAGATTGATACGCCCAATATGACCGCAACCGAAGTCTTGGAACGCTCTGCCGAGATTGCCAGAATTCTTGGTGCCTCATTCGGACGTTTGCAGTCTGAACTGCTGACTCCTCTGCTGAAAAGAGCGTTTTACATCTTGCGGCGGCGGGGTGATATTCTCAATTTTGACCTCGATGGCAAAATTGTTGACCTGCAATATAAATCTCCTTTGGCATTGGCTCAATCTCGGAAAGACATCAGCAATGTTACCGAATGGGTGAAAATGCTGTCGTCATTCGGAGCAGATGCTTTGGCTGCGGTGGATGTTTCGGAGGCATCGCGCTGGTTAGGACGAACACTCTGTGTTCCAACCAACCTGATTCGTGAAACTGAAGAAAATATTCCGGAAGAACAGCAGATGATGGACGGAGGAGAAGAAAATGTTGCAGGAATGTGATACCCGGCAGATGTCTGAGAGCGAAATCCGTGAGGCTTTCGTCAAATGCTTTGCCGGTCGGGAGGGAACAATCGTCCTCTCTCATCTTAAACGTCTGACCCTCAAACGCTGGCTTGGACCTGACTGTTCGGCGGATGAACTTCGTCATCTGGAAGGACAGCGCGGTCTGGTCGGTTATATTCTGGCTTTGGCGTCAGTTGATTAATTTTTAATGAAAGGAAAACAAATGCAAAACAATAAACCTGAAAATTTACTTGAACAAGGCGCGTCTCTTGCGTCGCAAGTAGAAAAGTCTTCCGGCTGTCCGGCCAAACTCCCCCAAAAATTCTGGGATGAACAAAATCAACGGATTAAACTGGAAGAACTGATTGATGATTATAATTATATGGCCAGCCGCGATGAAAATCTGGTAGAAACCAATCAGCGCAATATGCCAGCCAGTTATGATCAGTATCAGATTAATATTCCGAATGAGTTGTTGGATCATGATGAAGAATTGTTCAAACAGTTTTATGAACATGGCTTTACTAATGATCAGGCTCAATTCGTTTATGATTTGGCCAACGAACGTGTCATTCCGGTTCTTGATCGGTTGACCGTCAGTTTTGAGGCGCAGAAACAACTGGCCAAACTCAGTGCTTATTTTGGCGGACAGGAGCGCTTTGATGAAGCTTCCCGTCAAATTTCAGCCTGGGCAAAACAAAATCTGCGTCCGGAAGTCTACGATGCTCTGGCTTCAACCGCTGAGGGCGTTATAGCCTTGTATAAGATGATGTCGTCCAATGAACCGCTGCTGGGCAGAGAAACCGGCTTTGACGGAGAGTTGAGCGAACAAAGCTTACGCAAGATGATGGAAGACCCGCGTTATTGGCGTGATAAGGACACAGCCTATATCAACAAAATAACGAAAGGCTTCCAAAAACTCTACCCTGAAAAATAAACCGTTCAGGGTTTTTTTGTACTTAATTTCAAACATTTTTAATTGGAGAAAAAAATATGTCTACTCAAGTCAGCGAGTCTTTTATTAAACAATTCGAAGCCGATGTGCATTTGTCTTACCAGCAAAACGGTTCAAAATTGAGAAATACGGTTCGTACCAAAAATAATGTCAAAGGGTCATCCACTGTTTTTCAGAAGGTCGGCAAAGGCTCTGCCTCTCAGAAAGCCCGTCACGGACTTGTTCCGGTAATGTCGCTTGACCACTCCCCGGTGGAATGCGAATTGCAGGATTTTTATGCCGGTGATTGGGTTGATGCTCTTGATGAATTGAAAGTCAGCATTGATGAACGTCGTGTTATTGCCAATTCAGGAGCCTATGCCTTGGGTCGCAAAACAGATGAATTGATTATTGAGGCTTTGTCAACCGCTCCGGCGGATAATGATGTCGGAGATTTTAGCAAAGCTCTGAGCAAAAAAGACATTTTAGACGCTTTTGCTCAATTAAACAGTAATGATGTGCCTGATGATGGGCAGCGTTTTGGCCTGGTCGGCCCTCACCAGTGGAATGCTTTGCTGAATATTCCGGAATTTTCTAATTCAGATTATGCAGGAGACAATATGCCGTTTCTTAAAGGAACGGAAAGCCGCAAGTGGCTGGGGATTAACTGGATTATGCATACCGGCCTGCCATTAAACGGAACCGAACGTCAGTGTTTTATTTTTCATAAAACCGCCATTGGTCATGCGAGCGGTCAAGATGTAAAAAGCGACATCACCTGGCATGGCGATCATGCGGCTCACTTTGTCAATAACATGATGAGTCAGGGAGCTTGCCTGATTGATCCGACCGGTGTCGTCCGTATCAAAAGCAAAGAAGCTTCTTCAATCGCTGCGTAACTTCAATTTATGAAAGGAAAAAATAATGTCTTTTAATTCTAAAAACTTCAGCGTTATGGCTTATGCCAATGGTTTTACTCTTTGGAATTATACCACGCCTGATGCTTTGAGCGATGTTAATGCTGAGGGGTATTTTAATGATATCGCGCCCTTTGCACGTATCGGAGATATGGTTTTAACCATTACCGGTGCGGAGGAAACGATAACCCCGGCAATTCTGGCGGTAACGTCTATTGCTGATGGGGCGGTTGCTGTTTCTGACTTTACATCCGCATCGGCAGCAGCATAACGATTTGAATAACTGATAGCATATATGGCAGGAGAAGCTCTTTGGGGCTTCTCCTTTTTTATGGAGAAAATAATGACTTATACCAATATCGGCATTTGCTCAAATGCTCTGTTAAAAATTGGCGCAGAGGGCATTACCTCATTTGAGGATGGTACGGCGGAAGCTGAAATTGCCTGCAGCCTTTATCCAATGCTGCGGGACGGTCTGCTCTCGTCTTATCCGTGGAGTTTTGCCAAAGCACAGAAAACATTGCCCAGACTTTATAATGTGCCTGTAGCAGACTATCAATACGCTTACCTGCTTCCCAATGATTTTTTGCGGGTGATTTCGGCAGGTTCGGGAAATAGAGGGCGCGGCATAGAATACCGTATCTTTGAAAACCGCCTGCACACCAATGCATCAGAAGTGACGTTAAGTTACATTTTTCGCCCGCATGAAAGTTCATTTCCGGCATTTTTCTGCGAGGCTCTGATTGCAAAATTGGCAGCCGAGTTTTGTCTGCCTTTAACGGAAAGCACCAGTCGGGCAGAAATGTTAAACCGTCAGGCGGAAGAGTTGCAAACTAAAGCCAGACTGGTTGATGCTCAGCAAAGCAGCCCACGGACTTTTGAAGACTACAGTTTAATGGAGGCCAGATTATGATGGGAAATACAGCATCTGTTAAAACTAATTTTACGGCGGGGCAGGTTTCACATAATTTGTTGGGGCGCGGGGATTTGAAAATCTATGAAAACGGTGCTCGTCATTTAGAAAATGTGATTATTCATCCCACAGGCGGTGTGTCTCGTCGTAGGGGTTTGAAGTATATCAGTCAGACTGATAAACCGGCCCGTTTAATACCTTTTGAATTTAATACGGAGCAAATTTATCTCCTCTGCTTAACAGACAATCAACTGCAGATTTTCAAGCAAGATAAGTGCATCGCCGTGTTGGAGACACCTTGGGTCGGAGAGCAGCTTTTTCAGCTTAATTATACTCAGAGTGCAGATACACTGTTGGTTGTCCACCCGGAGGTTGCCCCCAAACAAATCACTCGTAATAATGATGAGGTATGGGAAATAAGCGATTGGGAATATTATACCAAGGATAATATGATTTATATGCCTTATTATAATTTTTATCAACGTAAACCGCAAATCTGGGCAAGCGGCACCAGTGGAAACATAACCATGGCCGCGACAGCTGATGTCTGGCTGAGTAGTCATGTCAACAGCTACCTGAAATATCAAGGCGGGTTGATAAAAATTACAGAGGTGTTGACCCCGCGAGATATTAAAGGCGTTGTAATAAAGGGATTGAGCGGCACCGGCAAAACAACCGATTGGTCTGAAGCTGCTTTTTCTGATGCCAGAGGTTGGCCGGTATCAGTAACTTTCCATCAAAACCGGATGGTTATCGGTGGATCACGAGATTTACCCAATCGATTGTGGATGTCCAAATCGTCAGACTTGTTTAACTTTGACTTAGGAAAAGCATTAGACGATGAAGCGATAGAGTTTGGTATTCTCTCAGATCAGGTAAATGCAATTAAAGCAGTCGTTTCGACCCGACACTTATTGGTCTTTACGACTGGAGCGGAATGGATGGTTTCAGGAGAACCTCTGACGCCCGAGAAAATTCAGCTTAAACGTCAAACCAGTGTCGGAATTTATGCGAATAGGATTTTGGCTCCGCAGCAAATTGATGGTGCGACGATTTTCGTTTCGGCTAACGGACGTCAGTTGCGAGAGTTTCTGTACACTGATGTGGAACAGGCTTATCAGGCAAAGGATTTAACAATTCTGGCCAATGACATTGTCCGCTTTCCGCGAGATGTAGATTATGATAAAAATGATTGCGTGATTTACTTAGTTTTGGAGGATGGAACAGTTTCCTGTCTGACAACTTATCGCACGGAAGATGTGAATGCTTGGAGCCGACTGATTACCCAGGGAGAATTTCTTTCGACCTCAATAATCGGCAATGATGTTTATTTTTGTGTTAAAAGAAGCAACGGTTATTTCATTGAAAAATTTGTCGATGATTATTATTCCGATTGCAGTATTTGCCTGACATCCGAAAAGCCACAGCGTGAATGGGAGGGATTAGAGCATCTGGAAGGGGAAGAAGTTGTTGTCTTGGCCGACGGCTTCAGTGTGGGGAAATTTAAGGTCAACGCCGGTAAACTTCATTTGCTTGAGGAGGCTGCGAACATTATTGTCGGTTTACCTTATGAGCATTTAATTGAACCGTTACCCTATATGGTTGACGGTGAACGGCCTTATTCTCCCAAGGGATTTCGGGTTATAGGAGCGCGCTTTCGTATTATTGACAGCAAATCTTTTTGTGTTGATATCGGCAGCGGTTACTTTCTTTACCCCTTAAAACGTATTCACCGAGATGCAATTTTTGATTCTCCGCCGTTAACGTATTCCGGAGATGTGCAGATTCGCTCCTTAGGATGGATACGCGATATGGATCGTCCGATGTGGCGGATTAAAAGCGATGAACCGCTGGCATTTACGCTGTTGTCTGCGGTTGCTGAAATTAAATTAAAAGAATAGTTTTGAAAGGAGAATAAAATGGGAGGATTCGCCGAAAGCAGTCAGAAAATTTATAATATGGTGGAGGATAATAAAAATCTCCGCGGTAATTATAAACAGGAACATCAACGCTTGCTGCATGAACAACAAGTCAACCGTCAGAAGAAAACCAATATTTTGGAGCAAAATCTGGCGGAGAGACGAGCGCGTGTTGCCGCAATGGGAATAAGTAATGACGGTTCTGCCGCCGCAGAACAAAGTCGTGAAGCTTATAATGCTCATAAAGATATGGCGGAAGATGATTATAATTATTATAACGATTCGGTAAAAAATCGCCGAGATGTTCGTTATAAAATCCGGCGCAATGCAGTGAACGGCACGCTGGATGCGACCCAAAGCTTGCTCAAGTAAATAGAAAATAATCCTCCCCTGAGGGGGAGGATTTAAATCTGATATAATTATTATGCTTGAAATTGTCGTAAATAAAATTAATTTATAACGCCGCTAAGACGGTAGCAACGCGGAGGCAAGGCGCGCGGCATAAACAGCAATTTTTGCCTCTGGTGCTACCAGCTTAGTTTGTTCAAGAGCAAAGTTAGAGGGCAAAAGACGGTAGCAGCGCGGAGTCAAGGTGTGTGGCATAAACAGCAATTTTTGCCTCTGGTGCTACCAGCTTAGTTTGTTCAAGAGCAAAGTTAGAGGGCAAAAGACGGTAGCAACGCGGGGTCAAGGCGCGTGGTATAAACAGCAATTTTTGCCTCTGGTGCTACCAGTTAAGAGTATTTTAAGAGTTTGGGATTATGGTCAAAGCGACCAGCACAATAGAGGATTAAGTAATGAACGGCTTGATTACAGAAGAAGTTGCTCATATTCGAGGAAATCCGCGGAAATTGATAATTTTTCTGCATGGCTACATTGATAATTGCGAATGTCTGAGCCATCGGATTGAAGCCTTTGTTGACAGCTTTGAAAATACGGCACTCCATTTACCTGAAGCTCCTTTGCCTTGTGAAATCCACGAGAGCAAACGCCAATGGTTTTCAATGCATCGTTTTGATCCTGATGATTCTCGTAAAACAGTTCCGACTTTAGAGGAATGTCTGAATATTTATGAGAATATGGGTTTAGGCTTTGAAGAAAGTTTTCAATATCTGAATCGCTATATTGATAATTGCTTGGATTTATACCAGTTAGAAGCAAAAGATTTATATCTGTGCGGTTTCTCGCAAGGAGCCATGCTGGCGATATATACGGCACTTCGTCGGGAGGATGAAATTGGCGGATGTGTCAGTTTCAGCGGTTTGCTGGCTGCCAGTAAAATTTTTGAGAAGCATAAGCCATCCTTACCACCGATATTGTTAATTCACGGAACGGCAGATAATCTGGTGCGATTTGGCGTACAAGACTACTCGGCACAAAAACTGCGCGAATATGGTTGCCATGTGGAAACATATCAAGTTGCGGAAGGTCAGCACCGGATAACCGAAGACGGAATGAAAGCCGCTAAAGATTTTATTGATACCCTGTCTGCGCGAGCATCATAGATTAAATTGAACCCGAGGAAACCGCCCGGCATATTCTCACGCAATGCAGTTTGAACGGAATGAACTGTTACAGAAAGGGCTGTGCGCTGATGAGGCCGTTGTCTTTGATTAGTTTATTTTCATTGCGTTCAATGGCCAGAGGAGAGTCCAAGCCTAAATTACGCTCATAAATTTCCCCATAATTACCAATATCCGCAATGGCATTGCGCAGCCAATTAGGATTGAGACCGAACTTTGTCCATAAGGCAGGATTATCACCTAACAGATTTTGCTGAGATAAATCTTTAGTGCCGATATGAATATGGACATTTTGAGAGGTTATGCCATGCTCTTCAGCCAGTTTAAGCGCATTGAAAATCCATTTTATGATAATCCGCAATGTGTTGTTGTCTTTGGCAACCACGGCATACATGGGTTTAATCGCAATAGATTCCGGAAGCAGCACAACCTCATCACTGTTTTCAAACCGGGAAGTAAGAATACTTTTCAGATAAATAGAGTTGCCCGTCAACAAAGGACAGCGTTTAAGTAAAAAGGCTTCTGTTGCACGCTGTTGCAGTTTGAACGGCAGAGGAACCAAGTCAAGTTTATAATTTTCGCTGTAGGTTTGCAGGTTATAATAATCTGCACTGTCATTAACAACACAAACCTTTGCTCCCTTATAGGCCTCCATGGATTCAGCCCCATCAATACGACGAGCTAAAAACATTTGCTGATCATAGTATAAAATATCTACCGGCATTGATTTGAAAGAAATTTCCGTTGCCGCAGAAAAGGGGGCAGAACTAAGCATAACATCAATTTTATTGGTTGATAATGCACGGGTAATGCCTTCGGGATTAACATCAACCATTGTAAAACGGTCGCTTCTGTTAAAGATAGCTTGAGAGATGGCTTTGCAGATATCAGCATCAAAGCCGCGCCAGAAACCTTCTTCATCCTTGTAAGCGTAAAATTTTGAACGTAAATCTGTTCCGCAGCGAACTTGTCCTCTGGTCTGAATATAGCGCAAACCGGCATCAGCCGCAGCCTGAACCGAAGACGGGCAAGCAAAAATAAATAGAAGAAAACACAAAGAAAAACGCAAAAGTGTCATTTTATTAACCAATATTGTCGTATACTATCCCTAGATTATGTCAGTAATATAAGGCAATTTAAATGAAAAGTAACTTTTTTTTGCGACTTATCATCTTTAGTTTGTTTTTGTTGTGCGCCACACCGCTCAACGCACAGCCGATAAGCGAAATCCAAGCACGAACCTGGGCGCAAGAAAAGGGCGAACGTCTGTTGAACGCTTTTTCCGAACCGGATTTAAACAAACGCTATGCCGAATTGGATGAGATGTTTTTGAACTTCATTGATTTGGACTATATTTCTAAATTTGTGTTAGGTAAATATTGGCGTCAGCTGGATGAGAGCGGACAGGAAAATTATCGTCAGTTGTTCCGTCGCTATGCCTTGAGCATTTATAAAAGCTTTCCGCTGGAATTTGATACTTCAAAAATAGACTTTACGATTAACAAAGTCAGAGTTGAACGAGAATTTGCCACCGTGACGGCAGCCATCCGTTTAGCAATGGGGAATAATTCCGACGAGAAACAAAATATTATGGTTGAGTTCAGATTAAATAATCGTGACGGCAATCTCCGCATTATTGATTTAAAATTGGGTGAAAGTAGTTTGATTTTGTCTTATCGCAGCCGCTTTTATGAAATGATTGCCCGTAATGACGAAGATTTGGATTGGTTTATCGAAGATTTACAAATGATAACAGAATCTACTGAAAAACAAAACCAAATGAAACTTGAACAGCAGGAATATCTCTAAGAGATATTCCTGTTTCTTTTCTTCAGAACAAGTTTCTTAAATTACATTCCAGTTCCTGTGATATTATTAAAATCACATTCACAGGTTAACGCTTGAGCCGGAACATCTACCGGAACCATTACCCCTTTTTTCCCCTCTTCGTTTCGTATTCCGGCATTATACAAGCAACTGCACATAAGAGAACAATTCGGCTGATAATAACATCCTGAAGCTTGAGCGGTTGAACTACCACTCGTCCCCGTTCCGGTTCCTGTACCTGTACCACCAGTCAAGGAGGACACCATGCAAGCTCGAATTCCCGGTAAAGATGGATCCGTAGATAAAACAGGATCATGTCCAAACTCACAGTTATTAATTTTATACTTGCCACCACAGGAGGTACAGAGAGCATTCTCAGGACATGTCGCTAATGAATATCAGCACTGCAACTGCTTCCACCTGTATCTGAATAATTAATCACCGGACGGACGTGTCCATTAGGTGCTTTCTTAGTACTCCAATTCCTTTGACCACTATCCATTTGAAAGAAATACGCAGCGATATTAGAAAAATAGCTATCATCCTCCGCCACGTACTCATTAGAAGACCAGTAAAAACGTTCCGTCAAAGTTGCAGCACCTTTATCCTTTAATAACATCAAAGAGGAATTTAACGGGCTTTTGATAATATATATGTTCCGTAAATCTCTCATACTCGGAAGAAACCATTTGTTTTTCTGACAGAAATCTTTTATACAACCTGTCGGCTGATAGTTATTAACTGCTATTGCAGGCGGTGTTTCACCGCAGTCATTACTATTACAAGCTAGTATCTCATCCGTATTTATTCTGCCATCCACGCTACAGGTAATAGGAGTTAAATCAAAACCATTTGTAATCTCAGATGGTCTACAATTTTGTAAATTAGGGATATTGTACTCCTCTCCAGACCACACCATTACTTCACTTCCCGGCGTACCATCTTTCTTCACATCAGTCAAAGCAATAGCAAGCTTGTTGGTTTCATCAAAGACAACACCAATCGGGGTTTTGTCAGAGAGAATCTCTTTAGTTACCGTCCCATCTCCATAAAGAATTAAAAGCGGAGCTTCTGGCCCTTTTTCTTTGCAGGCTGCTTTAGATAAATCCCAAGGGCATTTGAGAAAAGAACCTTCACATTTAGAAGCGTCAGCGG
>CANDEX010000046.1 GCA_947383875.1 uncultured Azospirillum sp.
AAATAAAGAGCAAGAAGAAAGAAAATATCTTAATTGTTTTCTTAAATCATCATGCTGCGAACTACAGGTCAAACCGGCACAGTGCCGCTTCGATAATCTATTCTTGGAACCATAACAAAAAAACCTCCGCTAGGGAGGTTTTTTGTTATGGTGCGCTAGGCCGGAATGGCTAAAACTTTTTCTTAAAAAGTTTTTTTACGCCGACTTTGTTCGCTTGCCTTTCGGCAACCGGCGTATATATCCGCCTGCGAACTACAGGTCAAACCGGCACAGTGCCGCTTCGATAATCTATTCTTGGAACCATAACAAAAAAACCTCCGCTAGGGAGGTTTTTTGTTATGGTGCGCTAGGCCGGAATCGAACCGGCACGTCCTTGCGGACAACAGATTTTAAGTCTGCAGCGTCTACCAGTTCCGCCACAAGCGCATCATCTGCAAAGTTTATACTCATTATTTTGCATAAATGCAATATATAATTTTATTTTTTTTATCATTTACGCTCAGTTGGGGAGGGAAAACAGATAAAACTTGCCTGTTTTTAAAAAATATGCTTACTTGAGTGTTGTAATTAATAAAATTACACTTACATATTAACCGCCTGCCGGTATCCGGCGTTGCGGCAGTTGACAGCGTCACGGCATCGCCGAATTTCGACAGGCTCTTTAAAGGACTATATTCATGAAAACTATTGATATCTCATGGCGTAGATACATTCTTCCCAATATTCACAATGAGGGATGGAAGTTTGTAGGCATTTTTGCTGCCGTTACCGCATTGTTAGCCATGATGTGGGAACCCTTGGGCTGGATAGGTATTGCATTAACAATCTGGTGTTTTTATTTTTTCCGTGATCCGGAACGCGTCACTCCTGAAATCAACGACGTTGTTGTTTCTCCGGCTGATGGCATTGTTCAAATGATTACCAAAGTTAAAGCTCCCGAAGAATTAGGTTTGGGGGATAAGAAATTTACACGGGTCAGCGTTTTCATGAGCGTATTTAATGTCCATGTCAACCGTGCTCCGGCTGAAGGCAAAATTACCAAAGCTGTTTATGTCCCCGGCAAATTTTTCAATGCGACACTGGATAAAGCCAGCAAAGACAATGAACGTCAGCTGTTGGCAATGAAAACCAAAAGCGGTAAAGATATTGCTTTTGTTCAGATTGCCGGATTAGTTGCTCGCCGTATTTTATGTGAGGCGACAGAAGGGCAGGAATACAAAGTCGGTGAACGCTTCGGGATGATTCGTTTTGGTTCCCGTTTAGATGTTTATTTACCGGAAGGAGTTGAGCCACAAGTTTGTTTAGGACAGATTATGGTTGCCGGCGAGAGCGTGATTGCTAATTTGAACAGTAATGCCCCGCAGATTAAAGGGGTAATCAGATAATGAAAAAAAAATCTGTAAATGCTCTTCCGCTCAAAAAAGGATTTGGCGGTCGTTTGCCGTTTCGTAAAATTGCGCCGAATATCGTTACGATGTTGGCACTTTGCGCCGGTGTCACATCTATCCGCTATTCTGTACAGGAAGATTGGGTAAAAGCTGTTATCTGTATTTTTCTGGCCGCCTTATTTGATGGCTTGGATGGACGAGTTGCCCGGATGTTGAAAGGATCCACCAAATTTGGTGCTGAATTGGATTCCTTGTCTGACTTTGTCAGCTTCGGCGTTGCTCCGTCAATTCTGATGTATCAGTGGACTTTGTTTGATTTGCCAAAGTTTGGTTGGTTTTTCTGTCTGCTGTTTTCAATCGCTATGTCCATGCGTTTGGCGCGTTTTAACACCATGCTGGATGATGAGCCCCAACCGGAGTATTGGCATCATTTCTTTGTCGGCGTTCCGGCTCCTGCCGCTGCCGCTTTAGCGATTATGCCGATTATGATTTCCTTTGACTTTCCGGAATATGAAATTTTCCGCTCCAATCTGTTTTGCAGCATTTTGATGTGTGTGGTTTCTTTCTTGATGGTCAGTCGAATTCCGACGATATCCACCAAAAAAATGCGGGTGCCGACTTATATGTTTATTCCCCTGATGTTGGTGGTGGCTTTGTTTGCCAGCTTTGTCATGAGTCAGCCTTGGTTGACTTTAGGCATATCAACGTTGTGTTATGCTTTGTCAATTCCTTTGGGCGTGTTGTTCTTCTTGAAGGAAAAACACGACTTTGATAAAAAAGCCTAATTATGAGCATAAAAAACACCCTCTGAATTTTCAGAGGGTGTTTTTATATAGGGAAAGTTTGAGATTACTCTTTCGGCTTAACCGTCTTGCGTAACGGATTACGTCTTTCTTTTTTGTCAGCATAAGGGTTGCCTGTCTTTCGAACATTAATCCGAATAGGAATTCCGCCTAAATTAAATGTTTCACGCAGATTATTGGTCAGATAGCGCAAATATGAATCAGGAAGCCCTTCAGGATTGCTGGAAAACATATAAAATGCGGGCGGACGAGTTTTAGCTTGCGTAATGTAACGCAGCTTAATCCGGCGTTTGTTTTTACCCAGCGGCGGTGGGCAGTTATCCTTAATGTCCTCAAACCACTTATTCAACGGAGCAGTAGGAATACGAACATTCCATCGGTCATAAACTTTGAAAACCGCACTCATCAGTTTATCTAAACCTTCTTTTTTCAAGGCAGAAATTGTAACGGTTGGCACGCCTTCAACTTGTGTCAATGATGTTTGAAGCTTGTCATTTAGCTTTTGCAGAGCCTCTTGACGATTAGCAATATCCCATTTATTGACAGCAATAACCAGTGCTCGCCCTTCATCAATAACTTCTCTGGCAATGGTCAAATCTTGTTTATCTAATACCGCATCGGCATCCAAAACCAAAACCACGACTTGAGCCATATACGCCGCGTGTTTGGTGCTGGCAGCCGACATTTTTTCCAATGAATCTTCAACTCTTGCCTGGCGTCGTAAACCGGCGGTGTCAACCAAATTAATTTTTCGGCCTTTCCATTCCCATTTGCTGGTAATGGCATCCCGCGTGACACCGGCTTCAGGGCCGGTCAGCATCCGTTCATCGTTAAGTAACGCATTGACTAATGTTGATTTACCGACGTTTGGACGGCCGACAATAGCCAGCTGGATTGGTTTGGATTTAGCTTTTTCATCAAGAAAAGCATTAATTTCTTCCTCGCTCATTCCGTCAAAATCAATAAATTTTTCGGTAGTTTTTTTAGTTTCTTTATCATAAGGCTTTAATGCCTCGTATAAATCAAGCAATCCTAAACCATGCTCAGCCGAAAAAGGGATTGGTGTTCCCAAGCCCAAACGATAAGCTTCGTGTACGCTGTCTTCTTGCAATTTGCCTTCGCATTTATTGGCCAACAAAATGACAGGTTTTCCGCTTTGGCGCACCAAATCTGCAAAATGCTCATCATAAGGTTGAACCCCTTCGCGAGCATCAAACAAAAACAGGCAGACATCAGCCTCTTCAATTGCTCTCTGAGTCTGATTCCACATTCTTTTTTCTAAATTATCTTCATTAGAATACTCATAACCGGCAGTATCAATAACCATCAGGTCAAGATTCTGCAGCTTGCCTTTGGCCTCTTTTCTATCGCGTGTGACACCTGGCTGGTCGTGTACAATGGCAAGTTTACGTCCGATAAGACGGTTAAATAAAGTCGATTTCCCAACATTCGGTCTTCCGACTATGGCTATTTTAACACTCATTTACGTAACCTCATTTTACTTGTAAGCGACCAAGTCAGCATCATTCGTTGTCAACAGAGTAATGCCGTCAGCAACCACGGGAGGAACTTCAACACCGTCATCCAAAGCAACAAAGCTCATGATTCGCCCGGTATAAGGCGAGACGGCAAAAGCATAGCCGCTGGAGGTCGCGACGAGCAGACGATTATCTGCCAACACCGGACCGGAGAGGAAAACACCGGCTTTGTCATCGGATGATGTGCCAAGAGGAATTTTAGTACTCCAGACAATCTTTCCGGTTTCTGCTTCTAAAGCCAATAAATCATTGCTGGTTGATAAGACAAACAGCATTTTTCCGGCAACCCAAGGCTGGTTTGTGCTGCCGATATCTCTTTCCCAAATTCGCGCACCGGTTCTGACGTCGATAGCAACCAAAATGTCATTATGTCCGGCTGCAAAAACCACATTGCCGGCTATAACCGGATTAGCTTTAATGGCATTGATATTAGCAAGAGAATTGGTGCGGGCATGAGCTGCCAGCCAATCAGACCATAAAGGAGATCCTGTTGTTCCCTTGAAAGCTCGTAATTCACCGTTAGAAAATGCCGCAACAATTAAATCCTGAGCCGGATCATAGGCCGGGCTGGCTCCGCCAACCAAAGTCGTCTGTTCTAATGCAGACTTATATCGCCATTCTTCTTGACCTGTTGTAGCATTTAAGGCAATCAAAGTGTTGTCGATAGTTTGTATCAATACTTTGTCATTAGCAACAGTCGGAGCGATTCTTATCGGCATTTCTGCATTATAAAACCAAACTTTTTTACCACTCATCATATCTAAAGCGAACACGCCGCCAAATCCGGTCGTGGCATAAATTTTACGCTTATATTCAGCTAGCCCCACGCCTTTAAGAGCTGTGCTTTTGTCTTCCTTAACCAGCGGTTTTAAGCGTCTCTTCCAAATTCTTTCGCCGTTATCCAGACGATAGGCACTGACCGTTGCTTCCGCATCAATAGCAAAAGCAACCTTATAAGCGATAATCGGTTCTGAAATCAGGAAGTCCCGCCCGGAATTTCCTTCGCCGAAATTACTTTCCCAAAAACCTTGGAGTTTGCTGCCTGTTTGCAAATGTTCCATTCTGTGAACGGAATTACCGCCGCTTTGAGACCAGCTTTTATTGGTATGCGGCCGCGGCAATACGACCTTAAATTCTCCGGGACGATAGTCTGGGCGGAGCTTTGTATCTGTATCCAGTACGGAAATGCGTTCTCCGTCAAGTTTAAGTTTTTCTTCAGAAAACAATCCGCAAGATGCGACTAACAGGCAAGCCGCAGCAGTTGTCATTTTTATTGTCATTTTACCACGCATCAAACTCTCCGTTGATTATTTAATTGGCAGAATCTAAAACCGATAACATATCCTGAACCCGGAGTTTTAATCCGTCACTGAGGTTCGGCGTATTTAAAATCTCACTGTATAAAGCTTTGGCTCGTTCCATGTCCCCGTCTCTGATTGCCAGCATGGCACTCATTTCGCGGGCGATGTTAGACCAACTGCCGTTTTCTTCCATCAGCGGATTTAACAAAGCTTCAATTTCTTCACGGGGAGCAGTATCTAATTTATAGGAAGCCAATTTTACAGTCGTAACATCCCGCATTTTTTTGTTAATGTCTTGATTATTGATAATCCCTTCCAAAATAGCAATGGCTTCGTCATTTTTCCCTTGCTCAAACAATATATTAGACGTTTGAATTTGAGCAATATCGCCATAAATACCGTGATTGGTTTCTGCAATTTGCTTCAAAATTTTCATGCTTTCGTCGAAGCGTCCCTGATTTTGCAAAGCCAAAGCAACGGCATAAGTATCTGACCAGCTTTCGGCCCGTTTGGTGCGCCATGCTTTAAAAGTTTCGAAACTGACCGCCAATGTCAAAATGACAGCAATGGCAATAATAATTTGCAACCCATAAGAATCCCACAGTTTTTTCATGTTATCGTTATGAACATCGGCACTGATTTCTTTAAAAAAGTTTTCGGCAGCCTGCAAATCTTCTTTCGTTTCTTTCTTTTTCATTTTATTCTCTCTTCCCCGAGGGTTAAAAATTAAAGCTGTTCTTATTTATACCTTAAACAGCAGACAAGGCAATTAGATTATGCGATTCTCTGACAATTATTTCCTGATAATTTCATTAATCAGAAATTGTTTAACCCAGCGTAAAGCTTCAATGGGTTGTTTTTTGCCGAAAATCAGTGTCCGATCATCAGAAGTAATGGTTACAAAATAGCGTTCTGTTGCCGGATTAAAAGATACCTCTACCGATTCGATATCATCTTTCAAAACTTCATTGTTTTTTCTTGAAAACAGCATGAATTTATGAACGATAATAACCTTATGAGGCTTAATGACGACTTTATCTTTACGGAATAAAACCCAAATTGACGCAATAATGCCAAGGGTTCCGATAATATAAGCGGCAATCACCAGCGGGCTGTGTCCGGTATCTGTACCGAATTCGTCAGATAAGCTGGCGACCAGTAAAATACAGCCGAACAGACAGATAGCAATCCAAGCCATAATATTGTAAGCATCCCAAACTATCTTACGGGTTTTGATGACGGTTTTGTCACGTTTGCGAACCAATGCCAAAGCGTTTGGTAAAGGGGATCTGTCGTCATATTTGTTCTCAATCAGTCCTTCCTTCGCAAGCTGTCTGATGGATTTATCCAAATCTTCCACTCTTCTGGTTGTTATGCCTTCATCTGTCATAAGCAGGGCCGGCAATCCCAGAGTGCGTGCATAATATTCCCAAATTTTACGAATATTTTTATCGCTGGTGCTGATATACAAAGGAGCAATTTTATTGCGATTTTTATGAAAAAGCTCAATGATATATTTGTTTTTATTCATAAAACCGAATTGAAAAAATTCAATTCTGAAACGAACACCTTCATAATTGGCGAGCTTTTCCTTAAAACTTTTTTTCTCTCCTAAAGCCGGACGATGAATAATTTCAACATTTTTGCCGTCAAAGAAGATTTTTTTGTAGCGGATGTATGACATAATGAGGGTAATGATAATCCCCAAGCCGATAGCGATAATCACACTGTCAAACAACCACGGACTGATAAGTGGTTTGAATGCGGCTAATTCTTCGGCACTGACAATATCGCCAAATGTTTTTTGTGACGGATTAAATCCGTTAAACAATTCATACAGTCCGAGAATGACCAAAATAGTTCCGAAAAACAGTCCGGGATATAAAATGCTTAAAGCAATCCGGTCTGATTTTTTCGTAGGGAGATGCGCCAGTTTAAGTTCAAAACTGTGGCTGAAATGGTCTGGTGCGTTAAACTTCATTATAATCAATCCTTTGCTTATAATAATTAAGACTACCCCATGCTACATTATTTTTTTTTAATAATCATCCTTTTTTTATATAATATTTCAAAAAATGCTTTCAAAGATTCAGTCTCTATTAACATTATGCGGCTATGATTAAAGCAGATTTTTATATGAAAAGGATGATTTAATGGGAAGCATAGAGATTTTTGCTAACGATTCATATTTTAGCCTGACGATGTGGTCCTTGCTGTTGTTGTTTTTAGTGTCTGTATACAGCAGTTTTAATCTGAATATCACTAAGGCGGTTTGGTATCTGTTTGCCGGTTTAACGATTGAATTTCTCGGCTCTTGGTATGGATATCATATCAGTTATTATAACAGTGCCGGTGTTTCAATAAATATTTTGGTAGCAATAGAATTATCTTTCACTCTGGTTTCTGTTGTGCTTCTGGCATTGTCTGCCTCAGAAGTGCTTATCGGTAAAACCCCGGCTGCAGCATATGTAATCAGCGGCAGTGTTATGGGGTTGATAGCTGTTGTTTTCTATTGCTTTATTTATCCTGACGGAGATATGATTGTCCGGATGCGCAAGATTTTCCCAATCGCCGGTTTTGCTTTCCTGACAGCGGCATTCTGGTCTAAAGCGTTTACGCCTCGTCATTTCGGTTATTTGTTTGCCGCGATTGTGACGAGCATTACTTCTTTCTATCTGCTGATGCGCCTTTTCGATATAGAAAGTTTTGTTACCGGAAGCTGGTATTTGTCTCTGTTTACATATGTTTTCTTATCTGTCTCGCTGTTGATGATGGCAAACGGCTATGCCTTGAACAAAGCGGATAAGCTGTCCGCCAAAGTTGAACAATATAACCGCAGATTGGAAGAAATTATTAAATCATCGCCTTTCCCGATAGTCATTTCCCGTTTGACGGATGACAAGATTCTGATGGCGAACGACAATGCAATTAAGCTTTTCGGCATTATGTCAGATGAGTTGGGTCGTTACCGTCTGCGAGACTTTTTTGCCGACAGCGATAACCGGCAGCTTTTGACCGAACGCTTGGAAAAAGAAAAAGAAGTGCATGACTTCGAAATTTTGGCTAAAGCCGTTAATGGCGAAACACCTTTCTGGCTGCTGACCTCGGCAAATGTGATTGACTATAATTATGATATCGCCATTTATTCATCTTTCCAAGATATTACAACCCGTAAGAACCGGGAAAATATGCTGAAGAATCAAGCGATACGAGATCCTCTGACCTCACTGTTTAACCGTCGTTATTTTGAAGATGAAGTTAAACGTCGGATAGTTCAGGCTCAGGCCGAACACCGTCAGTACAGCGTTTTGATGATAGACGCCGATCATTTCAAACGGGTTAACGATACTTATGGGCATAAAACCGGAGATAAGGTTTTGATAGAGCTTTCATCCACGGCAGAACGCTCTCTGCGTCAAGATGACATTGTCGCTCGCTACGGCGGTGAGGAATTTGTTGTTTTCTTGCCTGATTTATCTGCCGAAGAAGCAAAAGGTGTGGCCGATCGTCTGCGTGAAACCATTGCCAAAATAGTGGTCTTATCCGATCAGGGAGATGAAGTACGCTTCACTGTTAGTATTGGTATCTCGTCTTCTGTAATTTCAGACAATATTGATACGTTAATTAAAACCTCGGATGATGCTTTATATCGAGCCAAGGAGAATGGTCGCAACCGCTGTGAGATTTTCAGCATCGATGATTTGAAAAATTTTAATGCTTCAATAGAACATAAGGATGACAGTGCAAATCACCATCCGATTTTTGATAAAGAAAACGCACAGGAAATTTCCCTTTTGGATGGAATAGACGCTAATCATATTCTGGATGGGCAGACCCAGATTGAACAACCTGAAGCTCCTAAAGTTCAAGAGACATATCCGGTTTTAGGGATTGATGATGATGAACTCAAGTAATAATTGCCCCTTGTCGGAACGTTGCGGAGGCTGTGCTTTGCGACATATGGCTCTTGACGATTATCGTCGTCAAAAGGCAGAAAATGTCAAAACAATCCTTTCAGGAATAAATTTGCCGGAGATCAACTATGGTGAACCGATTTTTATCGGAGATAACACCCGTCGTCGTGCTACAATGGCTTTTCGTTGCAAAAAAGGGAATGTGACACTGGGATTTAATGCCGCGCGCAGTGATGAAGTGTTGGATTGTCCGGATTGTTGTTTGGTGACTCCTGAAATTCGTCAGGCTTTGCCTAAAATTCGCGGCTTATTGTCTGAACTCTGTCGAGAACCTTATACAATCAGAAAAAAAGGCAAAAAGCCGCAGCAGCTTTATCTGACTGCCGGTGATGTTGCCATAACATCCGCAGCCAACGGATTGGATATTGTTTTGGAAATTACCGAACTTCCCGAACTCGGTCACCGGATGATTATATGCGAAGCTGTTGCCGCAGCAGACGAGATTATTCGTGTTTCTTGGCGTCGTCGGCCAGATGAGGAACCGGAACCGATTGTTGAGAAAACCAAGCCAATTATAAATATCGCCGGTCGCCAGGTTTATATTCCCGCCGGTACGTTTCTTCAGCCGTCAGTGGAGGGGGAAACAGCTTTGATAACCTTGGTGCTGAAATATCTCGGTGAAACTCGCGGTAAAATTGCTGATTTGTTTTGCGGTGTCGGTACTTTTTCATACCCGCTGTCGGCTCTGAGCGGTAATAAAATTTTTGCTGTTGATTCGTCCCCGTCATTACTGAACGGTTTTCGGCAGTCTGTTAATAAAAATATGATTCCCAATATCGATATTGCAGCTAAAAATCTATTCAAATATCCTTTGGATACGGCGGAATTAAAAGATTTTGACGTTGTTGTATTCGATCCGCCGCGTGCCGGAGCAGAGGCTCAAGTCAAACAGCTTGCCGTTTTGCCGGAAATCAGCCGCCCGCAAAAAATAATCGCGGTATCTTGTCACCCGCGCAGCTTTGTGCGGGATGCGAATATTTTGCTCTCCGGGGGATATCAATTGAAAGAAGTAACGCTTGTTGATCAGTTTATATATTCTGACCACAGTGAACTTGTTGCCTTGTTTACAAAATAAAAGGAAACGGATATAGTAAAACCGGGAGATGTAATTTGACCGTATTGAAAAAAATAAATCTGTTGTTTTTGTTGCTGATAGCCGGTTGCTCTTATGGGGCTATGGATTATGAAACATGCCCGCGGGTACAGATTATCCGTGATAATGCATACCTGACACAGGTCGTCAACTACCGTGAAAACTTTCAGGTTAATCTGATAGGCTATGACGGCTATTGTTTTTATGACCGCAAACTGGGTCAGAACAAAGCGTTAATTAAGCCGGTATTTCAAATTAAACGCCTGCGCCCCGGAGATGAAACCGAAGTTCATTTTGCGTTTTATACCGAAACAATAAAGGGCCCGCCGCAATATATCGGTAAAAAGACACATTTTGCAGTGGCCGAAATTCCTGCTGATGTGCTTGAAATTGAATATACGGCACCGCAAGTTCAGGTCTATGTTCCTGAGGAATTTAAATATAGCTATGATATTAATCTGGGGTTGGTAATCAGTCCGGAGGAGCGGAAATACAATCACCGTACGTTTGATATCGAATACCGATATTATGATAAATAGCTGTCTGGGCAGTTTTAGTCAAATTGAAAAAGGAGAAATAAATGACTTTTGGTGAAAACAAACAATTGGCAGGAATGGCCAATGCGATTCGTTTTTTGAGTGCCGATGCGATTGAAAAATCAAAGTCCGGACACCCCGGAATGCCACTGGGTATGGCCGATGTTGCGACTGTTTTATTCGCCAAATTTATAAAGCTTAACCCTCAGGCACCGCATTGGTTTGACAGAGATCGTTTTGTTCTCTCTGCCGGTCACGGTTCAATGTTAATGTATTCGCTGCTTTACCTGATGGGGTATGAGGATATTACGATTGACGATATTATGAACTTCCGCCAGCTGGGAGCTAAAACGGCAGGTCATCCGGAATACGGTCACCTTGCGGGGATAGACATGACAACCGGACCGCTGGGGCAGGGAATTTCGTCTGCCGTCGGTATGGCTCTGGCAGAAAGAATAATTAATGCCAAATATGGTAATGACCTGTGCAGTCACTATACATATGTCATTAACGGTGACGGCTGTTTGATGGAAGGTATCTCCGAGGAGGCGATATCTTTGGCAGGACATCTGCGTTTAAATAAGCTGATTGTCTTGTGGGATAATAATAACATCACCATAGACGGCACGGTAGATAAATCTAATTCAACGGACCAGATTAAACGTTTTCAGGCTGTTGGCTGGAATACGCTGGAAATTGACGGACATGATTACGGCGCGATTGAAAAAGCCATTTCCAAAGCGCAGAAGTCTGACAAACCGACCCTGATTGCCTGTAAAACCAAAATTGGTTTTGGTGCGCCAACCAAAGCAGGAACCTCTAAATGCCACGGTTCACCGTTGGGTGCGGAGGAAGTTGCGGCAATGCGCAAAGCCTTAAATTGGAATTATGATCCGTTTGAAGTTCCTGAAGATATTTTAACGGCTTGGCGTGCTGCAGCCCGCCGTAATGCTGAAGCTTATGCTTTGTGGCAGGAAAAAGCTCATGCCGCCGGTAAAGAATTTGATGACTTTATCAATGACCGTTTGCCAGCAGATTGGGATAAACATCTTAAAGCTTTGGAAGAAAAAGCCATCGCGGAACAAACGAAAGTAGCCACTCGTAAGGCATCTCAGCTTTGTCTGGAACAGATTGTTCCATATGTGCCGCAAATTATCGGGGGTTCGGCTGATTTGGCAGCTTCAAATCTGACTTTTGTTGATGGAATGAAAACCGTTACGGCAGATGATTATAACGGCAATAACGTTATGTATGGCATCAGAGAACACGCTATGGGGGCCATAATGAACGGTTTGGCATTACACGGCGGAGTTATTCCTTATGGTGGAACATTCTTTGTCTTTTCAGATTATATGCGTCCTTCTATGCGTCTGGCTGCCTTGATGGGGATACGCGCTATTTATGTGCTGACACACGATTCTATCGGCGTTGGTGAAGATGGCCCGACCCATCAGCCGGTTGAGCATCTTGCTTCATACCGTGCGATGCCGAATATTTATACTTTCCGTCCCTGTGATGTGGTTGAAACGGCAGAGTGCTGGCGAGTAGCGATTGAAAGTGAAAAAACGCCGAGTATTTTAGCTTTGTCCCGCCAGAATTTGCCTCTGCTGCGTCAATCCGCAGAGGTTAATTTGAGTGCCCGAGGCGGATATGTCATAGCCGGAGATAAAGAGAAACGTCAGGCAACTTTGATTGCGACCGGTTCGGAAGTCTCTCTGGCTGTGGAGGCTATGCATAAATTGGCGGAAGAGGGGATTAATGTTGCCGTTGTGTCCATGCCCTGTACGGAATTGTTTGACACGCAGGATGTTTCTTATCAAGAGGAAGTATTGGGAACAGCCCCCCGTATAGCGATAGAAGCCGCCGCTAAGTTTGGCTGGGAGCGGTATGTCGGTCTGAAAGGCGATATTATTGGTATGGATGGTTTCGGAGCCTCCGGGCCGGCCGAAAAATTATATGACTACTTTGGCATCACTTTAGAAGAAGTTGTCGATTCGGTTAAAAACTGTCTGAAGTAAGTTGTAAAAAAAGACAGGGCTTTGATGAAAATTCAAAGCCCTGTTTGCTTAATCCGTCAGCGTAAGTTGAATTTTCTTGTGAAACAGTAACATCAAATAATTCAGCTTGTCGATATTGGGCGTTGCCTGACCATTGATAAGTGCTTGCAAATATATCTGCGACCAGCTGGTTATATGCGCCAGCTCAGCTATGGTTAGCTTGTTTTCTGTAAGCAGGTTTTGTAAAATCCGGGCAATATCCAGCCGCAAATTTTTGAGATTAGTTAAACGTTGTCTTTTTTACAACAAAAACCCACTTAAACTCCTATTAAATTAAGGGGAGAAATATAAGCGTCATGCCTACGGGTGTACTGTTGTGCGCGAGTATGAGGCATCTCCAACCTGCGCCTCGTCGTGTGGCGTGCCCAACGTTTGGGGCATTGCGAGCGGAGCGAAGCAATCGATTAAACATCATTGGAAGATCGGAAGAGCACACGTCTGAACTCCAGTCACTAAGGTCAATC
>CANDEX010000047.1 GCA_947383875.1 uncultured Azospirillum sp.
AATTTAAGAAGATAAATTTTGCTATCTGAGATGAGTAGTAAGATTTCAGGGCTCTAACACCGCAGCGTACATAGACGTACGTGAGGATGACAGAGACCCGCAAAATCTGCACTAATCATCCATAGAACAAAATTTAATGAATAGCCTGAATAGCCGTCACCGCAATCATCCCCACAATATCTTCGACCAAAGAACCGCGAGAAAGATCATTGACCGGAGCGTTCAAACCTTGCAACATAGGTCCGTAAGCTTCACAGCCGCCGATTCGCTGAAGAAGTTTATAGCCGATATTTCCGGCATCCAGATTAGGAAAGATCAAAACCCGAGCCTGACCGGCAACATGACTGTCCGGAGCCTTTTTCTTGGCAACAATTGCATCAAGCGCAGCATCTGCCTGCATTTCGCCATCCAATTCAATGCCCTTGCCGGCATATTCGGAAGACTTCAAAGCTTCTTGAGCCATTTGAGTGGCTCTCACAACTTTATTTACCGATTCGCCTTTACCTGAAGCACGCGTAGAATAAGAAAGCATTGCAATTTTCGGATCAATACCGAACTGCAGTGCTGTTTCTGCAGCCGTTAATGCAATATCGCATAATTCCTTATCGCTTGGATCAATCACAACAGCACAATCAGAAAGCAAATAAGGTTCATTATCTTTAACGGCAATCAATGCAGCAGAAACACCGCGATCTTTATGAGCGGATTTAATAATCTGCAAGGCCGGACGAACAGTATCTGCAGTTGAGTGATTTGCCCCGGAGAGCATACCATCGGCATCCCCGGCTTTAACCATCAAGGTTCCGAAATAATTGGCATCTTTAGCTGTTGCCAAAGCCTGCTCTTCAGTCATTCCTTTGGCTTTGCGCAACTCAAACAGCAACTGAGCATAATCATTCAGCTTGGGAGAGGTTTCCGGATTAACCAGCGTAATATGTTTCATATCCCAACCATTATCCGCAAAATAAGCCTTAATTTGAGCTTCATCACCGAGAATAACCAAATTTGCAGCTTCCGCCTCAGAAATAATATGCGCGGCTTTCAAAATCCGCTCATCTTCACCTTCAGGCAATACGATTGTTTTCTGATATTGCTTTGCCCTTGCAATCAGATTCTTTAAATATTCATTTTCTATCATGATTAGACCTTTTCTTTGAGTATTAAAATAATATCTGTAATAAACAACGAACGAAATCAAAAGTCTACAATAAAATATGCTTTCCACCCATATAAACGGCGGATTTATTGGAAAAAACTTTTGCTTTTTAAGATGAAGTGAACTATCATCCCATAAAACTAACGGTTAGCTATCACATATAAGGAAAATTTTGATGGAAAGAACACTCTCGATTATCAAACCAGATGCAGTCACCCGTAACATTACCGGCAAAGTCAACGCCATGATAGAGGAAGCCGGACTGCGCATTGTCGCTCAAAAACGCATCTGGCTGTCACGCGAACAAGCCGCAGAGTTCTATGCCGAACACAAAGACAAAGCCTTTTTTCCGGGGTTAATTGAGATAATGACCTCAGCTCCGGTAGTTGTACAAGTATTGGAAGCAGAAAATGCAATCGAGCTATACCGTAAAATTATGGGAGCCACCAATCCTGCAGTTGCGGAAGAAGGAACCATCCGCAAAACTTTCGCTTTATCCGTTGATAAAAATACAGTCCACGGATCGGATTCGCCTGAGAGTGCAGAACGTGAAATTCCCTTCTTTTTCAGTCGCAGTGAAATTACCGGATAGGAGAACTCCGTGACCAGATTTTTATTATTACTCAGCGTGTTTTGCATATTGCTGTCTCACCCGGCCGGTGCAGAAGACATGAGCCTCTATGACGCCGACATTTCAGTTGACGTTACGGCGGCAACAGCTTCCGCCGCCAGAGAAATGGCGATGAATGAAGCGAACAAACAAGCCGTTATGACTGTCGCCAGACGCTTAACTTCAGCGGAAGGCGCAGCCGTATTAAATCACCTGAATCATAATCAACTGCTCAACTTTATTAAAGAAGTAACTGTCGGAGAAGAAAAAGTTTCTGATGTCCGCTACATTGCAAATCTGAAAATTACAATTAACGCTGATATCATCAAAGCCTACTTGTCTGAAAAAAATGCACCGGTCTCCATGGTTGAAGAAAGCACGGTTATTATCATCCCCACTTTCCGTGAATTTGCCACCGACACCCCTCTGCTGTGGGAAGAAAATAACCCTTGGCGACAAGCATGGGAAACAGATGTCCAAGCATCCGGCCCAATAAAAATCCTGTCTCTTTCAGAGAAATATGCCGACACAATAACGGCAGCACAAGCTTTGCAAATGAACGGCCTTGCCTTAGACAAGATTTCCGCCGATGAACAAACACCCAATATTTATATTGCGGATGCTATTTATGACGGCATTGACGGGGTAGATGTTACGCTTTATGCCTACAACAACGGCTCTCAGGAAACAATTAAAATTCCCGGAAACCACGACGAACACTTGTTTGGCAACGCCATTCGTAAAGTCAAGGAAAGCATTATCTCAAAAATTCAGCAGCAGAACCAAGTAATCAACCAAAGTTCATCTGAAATGACGGTTCTTTATGCATTCAATTCATTACATGATTGGGTAAAAACCCAACAAACACTCAAAAATACTGCCGGCGTAGACAACCTGACAATTGACGCATTAAGCTCAGGAAAAGTACAATTTAAACTGCGGTTTACCGGCAGTGAAGACAAACTGCTACACCACCTGCGCGACAAAAACCTAAACCTAAAACCCTATGGTTCTTTTTATAATTTGGAACGTTTTTAAAACGGAGTAAAAAAATGCCTATACGCAAGAAAGACAACCACAACTGGATATTCTGGCTGACACTGTTTATTCTTTTCTGCATTGGCGTTTATGCTCTAAAATCTGTCTTGTTGCCGTTTGTCGCCGGAATCATTATCGGTTATCTGCTTGATCCTTGGGCTTCATATTTTGAATGCAAGGGACTCAACCGAACCATAGCAACTCTTTTGGTTCTGTTTTTGGTGGTTATATTTTTAATTCCGTCTCTGATTATTCTGTTCAGCATCATTGACGAACAGGTTGGTCGTTTTCTTGAAGCACTTCCTCAATATATCAGTGCGTTCGTCAAAAAAATAGAACCAATTATTCAAGAATTGCAATCCAGTTTTCCCAACTTGGAAGCAGATAAAATTAAATCCTATATCCGCGAAAACATGGCCAACGGCTTAAAAATTATTGGCTCTGTCGTCCGCAGCGTCATCAGCAGCGGCTTTGCATTTTTCAACTTGCTGTCTTTGCTTTTAATTACACCTGTCGTCGCATTTTATATGCTCCGCGACTGGGATAAATTCATCGCCAAAGTTGACAGCCTTCTGCCGGTAAAATCTCAAGAATCCATAAGAGAACAAGCCAGAGAAATAGATTGCACTTTAGCCGGTTTCATCCGCGGCCAATCCAGCGTTTGCCTCATTCTCGGCACTTATTATTCGCTGGGACTGTATTTTGTAGGATTAGAGCTAGGCGTTTTGGTAGGTTTTGTAGCCGGCATCATCTCGTTTATTCCTTATGTCGGAAGTATTTTGGGCTTCACTGTCAGCATAGCCATTGCTTTTGCTCAATTTAACAGTTGGGAACCGATTCTGCAAGTCATCGCCGTTTTCCTTATCGGACAATTTGTGGAAGGCAACTTTCTCACCCCGAAATTGGTCGGCGAAAATGTGGGTCTCCATCCGGTATGGGTCATGTTTGCCTTATTAGCAGGCGGTGTCTTACTAGGTTTTCTGGGCTTAATGATTGCCGTTCCTGTTGCAGCGGTCATCGGTGTGCTGATTCGTCACGCCATCATCAATTACAAACAAAGTGACCTCTACCTCGAATAGCCTGAAAATAATACGCAAACAACCACACAAAGCCGTATTTTCTTAAGACTTATTTTAGATTTGGCATCTATGATTAGAAAAAATCATTTATGTCTCGAGGATAGATTATGTTTTACGCTTTGTTTGATTTTTTCAGTCCCGTTCTATTACGATCTTTGGCCGCATTTTTCACAGCTCTGATAATTTCTTTAGCCTGCGGTAAATCACTAATCACTTTTTTGCATCACCACCAAAGCAAAGGCCAACCCATTCGTGAAGACGGCCCGCAAAGTCATCTGCTGACCAAAAAAGGAACTCCGACCATGGGAGGCTTACTCATCCTCGGAAGCACAATCCTGTCAACCCTCCTCTGGACTAACCTTTCTAACTGTTTCATCTGGACAAGCTTACTGGTATTGGTCATTTACGGTGCCACCGGTTTTATTGATGATTACGTTAAAGTAACCAAACAAACCGCTAACGCCATGACCGCAAAAATGAAACTTATTTTGCAATTTGCCACCGCCATGATTGCCGTCGGCATCATCTCATACACCACTCCCGAAGACTATCGTTACAGCCTGACCTTACCTTATTTCAAAGATATTGCACTGAATCTATGCTGGTTTTATATTCCTTTTGCAATGTTTGTTATTGCCGGCGCATCCAATGCCGTTAATCTGAGTGACGGATTAGACGGCTTAGCATCAGGATTACTTATCTGTAGCTTTACGGTTTTCATGATTATCGCATACACCTGCGGCACAGCCATTGCCCCGCAATTCACAACTTTTGTAATTCCGGAAGCGGGAGAAATCACCGTTCTCTGTGCTGCCGTTATTGGTGGCTGTCTTGGTTTCCTGTGGTATAATGCACCTAAAGCCAAAGTGTTCATGGGGGATACAGGTTCATTATCTCTAGGCGCATTATTAGGTGCCATCGCCGTCATGACCAAACACGAAATTCTACTGGCATTGGTCGGCGGCGTTTTCGTCATGGAAACCGTTTCCGTCATGATACAAGTCGCTTATTTCAAAAAGACCGGAGGCAAACGCTTCTTCAAAATGGCACCGTTGCACCACCATTTTGAACAGCTCGGTTGGCAGGAAACCACCGTTGTAATCCGATTTTGGATAATTGCCTTTATCCTGGCAGTTATCGGCTTGTCATCCCTTCTAAGTCTGTAAAGGGAGAATACCGGTGTTTGCCTTTTCCCGAAACAGCCGCTCACAAATAGCTAACTGGTGGTGGACCGTTGACAAAGTCCTGCTGACTTTGGTAACCGTCCTTATCGTCATCGGTATCTTTTTAAATTTTTCTGCCAGCCCGGCTGTTGCCCGCCGCATCGGTGCTGATAGTTTTCACTTTGTCAAAAGACAAATGATATTTATTCCTTTGGCTGTCGGCTTAATTCTATACCTCTCCATGCAGAATTTACGCTTTATCCGTCGGACGGCTATTATCGGTTACATGATTGCCATGTTGCTGATGGTATTAACCCTGTTTTGGGGAGAAACCACCAAAGGGGCTTCTCGTTGGATTCGTATTTTTGGTTTTTCATTACAGCCTTCAGAATTTGTTAAACCGACTTTTGCGGTTGTTGCCGCCTGGCTGTTTGATGCTCAGAAAAAATATCAAGATATCCCCGGCACTCTCTTATCAACTATATTATTTGTCATCACCTTGGGATTATTGCTCAGTCAACCGGACATCGGAATGTCATTTGTCGTAACCGTCATTTGGTGTTTTCAACTATTTCTCAACGGTCTGTCTTTAATTTTAGTCGGCTTTGCCGTTTTGGCCGGAATTGGCGCATTAGTCACCGCTTATTTTACTTTTCCGCATTTTCATGCCCGAATTATGCAATTTGTAGCTTCTGAAAATGAAGTCAGCTATCAAGTCAAAAAAGCAATGGAAGCATTTGAAAACGGCAGCATTTTTGGTCGAGGACCGGGAGAAGGCGTTGTTAAACTGAATATCCCGGATGCCCACACCGATTTTATTTTTGCCGTTGCGGCTGAAGAATTCGGTTTAATTTTATGTTTAATTCTGGTAGGCTTGTATGCAGCGGTCGTTGTTCGAGCCATGCTGATTTCGCTGAAAGACAACAACCTGTTTATCATCTTGTCCTCAGCGGCATTATCCGCATCATTCGGCCTGCAGGGAATTATTAACATGGCATCCACCCTGCATCTCATGCCCACCAAAGGCATGACCTTACCATTCATTTCTTACGGCGGCTCTTCAATTCTGGCCACCGCACTTGGGATTGGAATGCTGCTGGCCATAACCCGTAAAAACGTTCACGCGGAGGATAAAGATGACACAGACTGACGACATTGACACCCCTCAAAAACCACTCATTATCCTCACAGCCGGCGGAACGGGAGGACACGTTTTTCCGGCGGAATCTCTTGCCGAAGAATTGTTGAAACGCGGCTACGAATTAGCACTGGTAACAGATTCGCGCGGTAAAAATAACTATCGCGGCAAACTAAGCGAAATAACCAATTACTCAGTCTGCTCCGGAGCCTTAGTCGGCAAATCAAAATTATTCAAACTCAAAAGCCTGATAAAAACTTGTTTCGGTATTCTGCAAGCTGCTTTCATCTTATTCCGCAGAAAACCGGTCTGCGTCATCGGCTTCGGCGGCTATGCCTCTTTTCCGTGCTCCATGGCAGCTATTTTATTGGGAATAGATTTGGTTATCCATGAGCAAAATTCCGTCATGAGCCGAACCAATCGCTTCCTCAGCAAATACGCTTCACTGATTGCTCAAAGTTTCCGTCATGTTAAATATACGCCACACCACATCAAATCCATATTAACGGGAATGCCTATTCGCCGAACAATTGCCGAACTCAACGGCAACGCCTACCCATCAACCGCCAATGGCATCAATTTGCTGGTAATCGGCGGCAGCCAAGGAGCCAAAATTTTCAGTGAAGTCATACCTGAAGCGGTAAAACTTCTGCCTGCAGAAATTCAAAGTAAATTAACGATCACTCAGCAATGCCGCGAATGCGACATCCCTACGGTTGAAGAACAATATAAAAAAGATACTTGTTGCCAACTGACAGTCTCCCACTTTTTCAGTAATATGCCCGAACTTTACACCCGCGCACATCTGATTATCTCCCGCGCCGGAGCCTCATCAGTTTTTGAAATTGCCGCTGCCGGATTACCATCCGTTTTAATACCTTTACCGACCGCTGCTGACGATCATCAAACGGCTAACACCAAATATATTACGGACTTCAAAGGCGGCATTGTAATTCCGCAAAAAGAATTCACTCCCGAAAAACTGGCTCAAACATTGATTGAGTTATTCAGCCAACCGGAAAAATTGGCACAGATGTCACTAAGCATTCGTCGCGCAGCAATCACCAACGCTGCTGAACGTTTTGCCGACGCTGTCGAAAAAGAAATTATCTCCAAACATCAAGGAGTAGAATATGTTTAATTTTTTTCGCAAAAGTCTGATAGACATTCTGCCTGAAATCCGCGGCAAATACCAAAAGAATGTCAACCTCGGAAAACATACCTGGTTCGGTGTCGGAGGTCCCGCCGAGGTTATGTTTCATCCTGCTGATATTGAAGACCTGAGCTATTTTCTGCAAAAGAAACCTTACAATTTGCCCATTTGTCTGATTGGAGGCGGCTCAAACATTTTAATCCGAGACGGAGGTATTCCCGGAGTTGTCATTAAACTTGATGCCCCGTATTTCCGCAAAATAACACTAAAAGACGGCTTACTGACTTGTGGTGCCGGTGTGAAAAATGTCGAATTGAAAAAAATAATATTGGAAAACCATCTCGGCGGATTAGAATTTCTCTGCTCCATTCCGGGGTGCATTGGTGGTTCGGTTAAGACGAATGCCGGCTGTTTCGGTCGGGAGATGAAAGACGTCATTGTTTCGGCACAAATTATGGACGGCCAAGGAGCAATAAAAAACATCAGCGTCAATGACTTAATGCTTTCCTACCGCAGCAGCTTTTTTCCGGATGATTGGATTATTCTCTCACTCACACTACAAACCGAACCGGCTGCCGCAGATGACATAAAAAAGAAACTGGAAGAACAACGAGCCTACCGTATGAAAAATCAACCTCATAATGCCAAAACAGGAGGTTCTACATTTAAAAACCCTGAAGGATTACGCGCGTGGGAACTGATAAAAAAATCCGGTTGCGCTGATTTACAAGTCGGCGGAGCCAAAGTTTCCGATATCCACTGTAATTTCCTGATTAATACCGGAAACGCCACCGCCAGAGATATCGAAACACTAGGCGAAACCATCATCCAGCGTGTAAAAAAATGCACAGCCATCACTCTGGAATGGGAGATTAAACGTTTGGGAATACAAAAATAAACCATGGCTGACAGCAAAAAAAATACTATTGCGCCGGCAGCAGCCGTAACCATATCACCGCAAATAACTCTGCCACGCGAATGGCCGTATCGCCTTGCCGGAAACTTATTTATGCTGGGAGTCATTTTTATGCTGGCCTCAGCAATCATCACCGTCAAGACCAATCTTATCGGTCGTAAACTTTCTGACCTCGGAACCGAATTTTACGATTACACCTCTGCCTTGGGCTTCACGGTTGACGATATTTTGGTTACCGGCCGCAGCCGTACCTCCCGTGCAGAAATTCTGCAGCTTTTGCAGCTAGATCGAAAAACAAATATTCTGAACTTAAATCTGGAGGAAATTAAACACAAAGTCGAAACACTTCCTTGGGTTCGCAATGCCTCCATCCGCCGGAGTTTTTTCCCTAATATTATCCGCGTCGACATAACAGAGCGACAAGTCCAAACTTTATGGCAGCTCGACAACAAATTTTATCCGATAGATAACGAAGGAAACATCATCCGCGCCGATTTCATGCCCAATCGTCCGATTCTGCTGATTGTCGGTGAAGGAGCACCGCAAAATATTACCAATCTAATGAAAAGTATTGCCGATGATAAAAACATCTTCAAAAGAATAAAAGTTGCAAATTTTATTTCAGGTCGCCGTTGGAATTTAGTGCTTGATGACATTGAAAACGGCATCACCATCAAACTGCCCGAACAAAATATTGATCAAGCCTGGAAAAAATTACTCAAATTAAACACCACGCAGGGGCTTCTTAAACGTAAATTAACCATAATTGATTTAAGATTTCCAAATAAAGTCATTGTAAAGTTAGGTAAAATGACGCCTGAAGAGCGAAAAAAGCTTAAAGACGTCAAAGAAAGCCGCATATAAGAGGAACCGCGTTGACACATTCATTTAACCGCCTGACCACCATTGCCGCATTGGACATAGGGTCATCCAAAGTCTGTTGTCTGATAGCCAAAATAAGCCGTGATAAAAAAATCAACATTGTCGGCTATGGCTATAACGCTTCTAAAGGAATTAAAAACGGTATTGTCACGGATATCAATCAGGCAACGCTGTCTGTTTGTAATGCTGTCGAAACTGCGGAACAAATGGCCAACGAACGCATCAACCGCATCATCGTCAACATCTCCGGCGACCGCATCAAAAGCAGCCTGAAAAATGCAACAATCGCCATTAATCGCAACCGCCCGGTCAATGATTTAGACATCAAAAAAGTCATTGAAAAAGGAATTAACAAAATCAATGTTGAAGATAACGAATTAATTCACTGCTTGCCGACCAATTATCGACTTGACCTTGGCGAAGAAATTAAAGATCCGCGCAATATCTACGGCGAAAATTTATCAGTTAACATTCTGCTGGGCATGGTTCCGGACATTCAGTTCAAGAATCTCTCCACCGTTATCGAAAATGCACATCTGGAAATTGCCGAAAAAGCGTTTTCAGCTTACGCTTCCGGCTTATCCTGTTTGGTAGAGGATGAAAAAGAAATCGGCGCAACCATCGTAGATATCGGCGGCGGCACCACCAATATCGCCACTTTCAAGCATGGTTTTCCGGTAGCTTTCTCATCTATCGGTGTTGGTGGAAACAATGTCACAAACGACATCGCCTGGGGATTAACCACATCGTTTACTCATGCCGAACGATTAAAAACCCTGCACGGTTGTGCATTCATGACATCTCAGGATAAAGAAGACTTAATTAATGTCTATCCTGTCGGAGAAGAAGACGACAGTCTGATTAAACAAGTCCCCAAAGCTGAATTAATCAGCATTATTACGCCCCGGATTGAAGAAATTTTTGAATTGGTTAATAAAAAACTTTCCGAACATGGTCTGCGCGACATCACCAGCCATCGTGTGGTCCTCACCGGAGGCGGTGCACAACTCTCCGGCATTCGTGACATTGCCAATATGGTGCTGGACAAACAAGTGCGCATCGGCCGTCCCAAAAACATCATTAATCTGCCGGATAACCTTTATAATCCATGTTTTTCAACAGCCATCGGCTTGCTACTTTTCGCCCTGAACTACAGCGAAAAGAAACCCAATAAAATCATCAGCAAACCGGTATCTTCCGCCTCGGGATTCGGACGGATTATGGATTGGTTGAAACAAAGTTTCTAAATAACTTTATTTGGTAACCAAAACTTAATTTATTTTTTCTATTCTGTAAGTAATTAAGAGCAAAATTTTTGGAGAAAGAAAAACAATGTCAATCAAATTAGCCGTCCCTGAAGCGACTGTGATGCACCTGAAACCTCGGATTTCCGTTATCGGCGTCGGCGGCGGCGGCGGAAATGCCGTCAATAACATGATTGACCAAAACCTTGAAGGCGTTGATTTTATTGTTGCCAACACCGATGCTCAGGCTCTTGCCCATTCTAAAGCCAGCCGCAAAATCCAACTCGGACTGGAAACGACTATGGGATTAGGCGCAGGTGCCCGCCCGGAAGTCGGACGTATGGCCGCAGAAGAAGCTAAAGATGAAATTGAAAAAGAACTTGAAGGTGCCAACATGGTATTTATCACCGCAGGTATGGGCGGTGGTACGGGTTCTGGCGCAGCCCCGGTTGTTGCCCGCCTGGCTAAAGCCAAAGGCATTCTGACAGTTGGTGTTGTGACTAAACCTTTCCAGTTTGAAGGCCGGAAACGTATGGAAACTGCCGAAGCCGCCGTTGAAGATTTTACCAACTCCGTAGACAGTATCATCATCATTCCCAACCAAAATTTATTCCGCGTTGCTGATAAAAAGACCACTCTGGCCGATGCGTTTATCATGGCAGATAATGTGCTCTATGCCGGTGTCCGCTCCATCACAGACCTGATGATGATGCCGGGCTTAATCAACTTAGATTTCGCGGATATCAAAAGCATAATGGAAGACAAAGGCAAAGCCATTATGGGAACAGGCGAAGCCGAAGGTGAAGGCCGTGCCGTCAGTGCTGCCGAACAAGCTCTTGCCAACCCTTTGCTGGATGATTGCTCAATGCGCGGTGCCAAAGGTGTTTTGATTAATATCACCGGTGGTTCCGATATTACCCTTTTTGAAATTGACGAAGCGGCCAGCCGCATTAAAGAAGAAGTTGATGAAGATGCCAACATCATCTTTGGTTCATCTTTTGACGAAGCTCTGGCTGGCAAAATTCGCGTTTCTATTGTTGCAACAGGTATCGGAGAAGGACGCGGCATTCAGCCTCAACCGAAACCGGCTGCCCGTGTTGCACAGGATTATCTGAAAGAAAGTTTTATGCCGGAAGTCACCAGCCCGGAAATTCCGAGTGCCGAAGTAGACTCCAATCTTGAGAAATTCTCAGCCACAACTCCGGAAGTTGAAGCTGAAAAGGTCGAAGAAATAATAGAAAGCGCATCTATTATCGCCTTTGACCAACCCGAAGAGGTTTCAGAAACCGTTGAACCTGCTATTCAGGCACCGGTAGACGAAGAAAAATTTGAGGAATTTAATAATCTTGACGCCTCGTCAATTATCAATGAAATGCCTCAAGCCTCCTCTTTATTCAAAGCTATTATTAACAAGAGCGAAGACATTAACGTTGACGCTCAACTCGAAAATATTTTGTCTGCCAAAGACAATGGCTTTACGGCTAAAACGTCACTGCGTGTCGTTGAAGAAGAGCCGGAATTATTCCCTGATCACAATCCCAAAGCTTTCACCTCTTCTCGTAAAGAGGAGCCGGAACAGCTGATTGTTAATGACGACGATGAAGAATACACGCCAACCCTCATTGAACGTGTAACCGGATTCTCCATCGCCAAAAGAAACCGTCGCAAACTGGCCAAGGAAAATGAGCGTTTCCAAGAACCCGTTTCTCCAACGTTTTCTGATGATGATTTCGGACAAGAAGACAAATTGAATCTTGAGATTCCGTCTTTCCTGCGTCGCAAATCATAACCCCAAATATTATTGTAAGTCATAAACCAATAAGCCTCCCTACCGGAGGCTTTTGTTTTAAAGCACCTCGATAAAATATGCTTCCCAAAAGTAAAAAAAGCACACACTATATCTGAACCCTAAATATTCATATACGCTTCAATCAATAAAAAAGGAACATACCCTTTGAGGTATGTCCCTTAATATTTTTCTCCAACCGAATAAATATCTTACTGCATTGCCGTCAGTGTAATCTCAACACGACGATTCTGCTCGCGGCCGGCAGCCGTAGCATTAGAAGCAATCGGATTAGATGCCCCCATACCAACAGCATAAATACGAGACGCCGCAACACCGCGATTAATCAAATATGTTGACACCGCCATAGCTCTTTTCTGTGATAATGTATTATTATAAGCGGCAGACC
>CANDEX010000048.1 GCA_947383875.1 uncultured Azospirillum sp.
CGGGTTATAAGACATCAATCCACCGTTGTCAACTAAAAAAATTAAAAAATTGCGAGAAAATGCAAAAAAGTTTTTTCAATACCTGATAACGCATTGATATAACAAAACATTAACAAATAAAATTTTATGCGTCAAGTTATAAACAATAACAAAATATTAACACTTTAAGATATATACTTTTACTTATAAGTCTAAAAATATAATAAGCAGTGCCTGAGATTCGTCAAATTTGACTTGAAAGAATCTGCCTATATATATTATATTGATACACGTTAATAACATATATGAGGAGGCTACAATAGCTAAAGAAATGACAAATGCGCCAGTACGCGAAGACGACGGGCCGCGCATTAATGAAGATATTCGAGTAAAAGAAGTCCGTTTAATTGATGAAACAGGAGAGAACAGAGGCGTTATTTCGATTCGTGAAGCTCTGAATCTCGCAGCGGAAGCCGGGTTAGATTTAATTGAGATTTCTCCGCAAGCAGTTCCGCCGGTTTGTAAAATTTTAGATTATGGCAAATATAAATATGAAGTGCAAAAGCGCAAAAATGAAGCCAAAAAGAACCAAAAAGTCGTAGAAATCAAAGAATTAAAGCTTCGCCCCATGATTGACACACATGATTATGAAGTCAAAATCAAACAAGCGAAGAAGTTTCTGTCTCAAGGAAATAAAGTAAAATTCACAATGCGTTTTAAAGGTCGCGAAATGAGCAACGACCTTGGTCGCAATGTATTAAATAACATCATTGAAGATCTGGAAGGTTTAATCAAAGTAGATTCGGAACCCAAACTGGAAGGCCGTCAAATGATGATGATGATTTCTCCGGCATAAAAGTTGAAGAATCCAAAAATAGCGGAAATCATAATGATTTCCGCTATTTTTACAAACAGTCGTCAAGACTTAAAGCACTTTGTTGGCAACAGACCAGTTGGCACGCAACCAAATTGTTCCTTTAGCCGACAACCAAATAAAATTTACCATCGGCTCATTATCCTTGTCCATACTTGGATTTCCGTTCTCATCGCAAAGTTCTGCCAATTCACATGAACACTGCCCCAGAACATCAAAAGCCTCTTTCTGCCCATATGTTTTTGAAGCATCATAGGCCGATTTTGAAATTTTCACTAACATAATTCGTAAAATTTATAATTTAACACTAATAAAATATCGAACGTATATTTAAGCTGCGCCCCGCCAAATGTCAACAGCAGAAAAACTTATACTATTGTCGAATAGCCTCACAATAAAAGCTTTTATTGCCTCAAAGCAAATATTGATATATAATAAAAACAGATAATAAGGAAACACCGCGGAGAAAAACATGGCTAATAACCATAGCGAAACAATGACAACAACTCCGGATTCTCTGGAAGCGAATACCCCGCAAGAAATGACCGCGGAAACACCTCTTTACGATATAGAACACCCCCAAACTGAAACCAATAACAACCTTTGGCAAAAAGTAAAAAAGGTCGGCAACACGTGTTATGACTTGGTAAAAAAATACTACTCACCTGTCAAACATATCGATGATGCGATTCACAGTAAGGATCCTGTTGAAATAACCACCACGTTTCTTAATGAAGGAGGTAAAATAATCGGAGGAAAAATCGGAAAAACGATGCGCATTCCTCATGCCATAAAAAACATTGCCAACAGCGAAACAAACGGTGATGCAATAAGCAAAACCATAACGACGATTCGCCAACACGCAGACTTCGGAGAACAAGGTAATAAATTTGCACAAGAACTATCTAACGGTTTCAGTGCCGCTGGAAAACAGGACAGAATAGAGCAAAAGATACAAAACAATATAAATAACAACATAGAAAAAGCTCGGCAGGAATACGACTTTAACGAAAAGCTAAAAAAAGGAGAATACATAAAACAAACCTCGGCATTGTTAAAGAACATCCAACCTCGAGGCATTCAGCCCAATACGGAAGAGCTGAGCCCCAATCAAACAACAATTATGAAAGAGGATATCCCTGCCATTCAAAGTAATTCCGAGAAGCTTCAGCCGGATACCTCCCAAGAAACTTATCATCATGAGAGCAATAACACCTTTCAAAATGGGCAAAATTCTATAGAAGAGCACCAACAAAACCAAGCAACAATGATAAAAGAGGATACCTCATCCATACAAAATAATTCTGAAGAACATCCGTCGGATTCTCCTCAAAAAACCTATCTGCATGAGGTTGATAACATTTTGCAAGACGGACACAACCGGATAGAAGAAATAAGAAACCGCATAAAAGAAGGACAACCTCTGGCAACACAAAACACCAATACCATAAAAGACAAAAGAGCCCGCCTGAACGAACTGCGCTTTGCCACAGCCCGCCCCAAAGTACAAAAACACACTTCGCAAACCTCTCGCTCAGATATGCTCAGACAACTGTACCAGAAACAAAACATGGCTTTAAGATCCTAACAATTAAGCTTTCCACAAAACATCCTCATCACAAGAATTGGGGATGTTTTTTTATCTTTTCGCTGTATATTATCCGCATAAAAGATTCTTATAAGGATATAAAAAATGAAAAACATTAAAGAATTGAGCCGACAGGAAGCCGCTGCCGAACTGGAACGCATTGCGACTGAAATGGCCAAAGCAGACATTGCTTACTATCAAAATGATAATCCTTATCTGACTGATGCTGAATATGATACATTAAAAAAACGGAATCAAGACATTGAAATCCGCTTCCCGGAACTAATACGTCCTGACAGCCCGTCAAAAAAAATCGGAGCACCGTTAAAAAGCGGATTCGGCAAAATTCCTCACCGCTTTCCAATGCTTTCACTGGGAGACATTTTCACCATTGAAGAAGTCAGCGACTTTGTCATGAGCATCAAACGCTTTTTAAACACGACGGACAACATCGACTTCATGGCAGAGCCTAAAATTGACGGCTTATCTTTTTCAGCGCGATATGAAAACCGTCGATTCGTTCAAGGAGCCACCCGAGGAGACGGAAAAACGGGCGAAGATATTACCGCCAACCTGAAAACGATTAAACAACTTCCGCAGCAACTCCCCGAATCTGCGCCGGAAGTTCTGGAAATCCGCGGTGAAGTATATATGTCCAAAACAGATTTTTTTGCATTAAATGAAAAATATGAAAAGGAAGGCAAAAAAACTTTTGCCAATCCGCGAAATGCCGCTGCCGGTTCCTTAAGACAACTCGATTCGAAAATCACGGAGGAGCGGAATCTCAGCTTGTTCGCCTATACCTGGGGCGAAGTTTCCGAACGCTGCTGGGATTCCCAAACCGAATTTTTCGACCGTTTAAAAGAATGGGGATTTCCGACTAACCCTCTCAATCAACTCTGCCATAACCTACAGGAAATTGATAACAATTTCACTCGATTAATGCAGATTCGTGCCGAACTACCATATGATATAGACGGCATTGTTTATAAAGTCGATTCTATAGCTCTTCAAGAAAGACTTGGTTTTCTGACCAGAACACCGCGCTGGGCTGTCGCTCACAAATTTCCGGCAGAACAAGCTGTTACTCAAATTAATGACATCCGAATTCAAGTCGGTCGCACGGGTGCCTTAACACCTGTCGCAGACCTTAAACCTGTAAACGTTGGCGGTGTTGTTGTTTCTCATGCGACACTACACAACGAAGATGAAATCAAACGCAAAGATATCCGCATTGGAGATACAGTCATCATCCAACGAGCAGGAGATGTTATTCCGCAAGTTGTTCAGGTCTTGCCGGAAAAACGTCCAAGCGATTCGCAAGAATTTATTTTTCCGCACACTTGCCCACAATGCGGCGCGCACGCCATTCGCGAAGAAGACGAAGCCGTCCGCCGCTGTACGGGAGGTCTCACCTGCCCGGCTCAGGCAATCGAACGACTGATACACTTTGTCTCGCGTGAAGCTTTTAATATTGAAGGACTGGGTGATAAAATCATAGATGATTTTTATCATGAAGGCATCTTGCATAACCCGGCAGATATTTTCACTCTGGAACAACGCAACGAAGACGGCGATTTATTTTCTCATCAAAAAAATTCAGCTCTACACTTAGAATCACGCGAAGGCTGGGGAAAGAAATCTGTTGAAAAACTGTTTGCCGCCATCCGTGCTCGAAAAAGCATTGATCTTCCTCGCTTTATTTATGCTCTGGGGATTCGTCAAGTCGGTTCGGCAACATCTCGACTGATTGCCCAAAATTACGGTAGCTTTGCAAACTTTATGACTGATATGCAAAACAAAGAAACCGCCAAATTAATTTCAATAGACGGTATCGGCGGAGCTATGGCCAAAGACATTGTCGAGTTTTTTCAAGAGGAACATAACCTGCAAACCATTCACAACCTGCTGCAATATGTTACGGTCGAAGAATACATCGACCAAACAAACTATAACTCTCCGATAGCCGGTAAAACCGTCGTTTTCACCGGAACATTAGAGCGGATGGCACGCGCAGAAGCCAAAGCGCAAGCCCAAACACTCGGTGCTAAAGTTGCCGGCTCCGTATCTAAAAATACCGATTATGTTATAATGGGAGCCGATGCCGGATCAAAAGCCGCCAAAGCCAAAGAGCTGGGCATTACCATCCTGACAGAAGACGAATATTTGAAATTAATCCAAAACTAAAAAAATAATTCTCACAAACCACAACACCCCAAACTTCTGTTCGGGGTGTTGTGGTTGTCAGATTTTATAGTTAGCTCTTGTTTAAACATTAGCATGATTCTGTTCAGCTCGCAACCAGAATTTGTCTAATTTGACAAATTTAACAAATCTGAAACAATCACTCAGTATCTAAATCTAAGAAAAAGAAATCATAGGACTTAGCAATATAAACATTACAAAAAACCACCAACGGTGAACCAAGAACAAAATTAAGCCAATCAGCAGCGTTTAACCAAGTATCTATCCTGTCAATCAAAAATGCAGCCACATTAAATACAATCGTCACCAATAAAAAACGTCCGTAATTTCCTCTTGTTCGACGCCAAGCATTACGCAAAGAACCACTACGCCCAATTACAGCTGAAATCCAGGCAAATAAAGGTCGATAAAAAATCAAAGGCGTCACCAACAGCAAAATAACCGTCATTCCCCAGTCATATACTTTTTTCTCATCCATATATTCCTGAATAAATCCGGTTGCATATTCATCAAGCATTTCCACCGGAAGCCCAAAAAACAAAGGCAAAAAAGGAAGATATGCCAACAATGTTGCCAGAGCCAAAGTGATAAAAAGAATTTTCGTAGAAGGAATAAGACTATCAAAAATTTTATGCGTCAGAACATAAGGCTTACGCTGATAATAAAAACGAAAAAAATAACACCAAAACAAATAATAAATGCCGCACCAAACAATAAAAAGCAGGCTGCCCATACCGCCCATCAGTTTGAAGCCTAAAATCAGCAGCAAACAGTTTACAAATACAAATATACCGACCATCCGGTAATTATCTCGACAGTACCTCCAAGCATCGGATAAAATTCCGAGCGGAGAAAATAATTTCACAGTTTCAACAGCATCCATCTTATATTGTCCTTACATCCAGAGAAAATAAATAACCATAAATCCCTGTTATGTCAATTATAATTCAAAACTGCTAAAATATGTTCATTACCTTTGCCTAATTTTTTCCGACGACAATTATTCCGTCACAAAAACATCCTTTATCCTCGCATTTTAACATACAAGTATCAAGCAATTCCGAATTGAATTGCTTGATACTCGATAGTTAAAGTTAAAAAGCGAGAACCGGACGAACAAACTGATAATTAAACCCCGCGGGTCTCTTGTGCGCTTCATCCGCACGACCTTCACTCAAATTCATCCTCCACGCGTCCGAGCTGTTTTTTTCTGTCGAAGACCAGTACCACTCTTTAAATCCTACAGCACCAATATTATACAACAAATCCAGCGTCGTACCGACAATACTCTTCCTATTATACAATGTGTTCAAATCTCTCATACTCGGCAAAAACCACTTCGTTTTCTTACAGAAATCCTTACTGCATCCACTCGGTTCATACGCATTCACGGCATTTGCCGCCTCAATATTATTACAAGTACTTGCCAATATTGCATCTGTATTAGCACGCCCATCTATCCCACAATAAGTCACCTCAGCACTACTGTTACAATTCCTCAAATTCGGCACATCACACTCAAGGTTTGACCAATACAGGCGTTCATTCCCGGCTGCGCCGTCTTTTTTCACATTAGTCAACGCAACCGCCAAACGATTTTCCAAATCAAATACAATACCTATCGGCGTTTTACCCGGCACCAAACTGCTTGCAACCGTTCCGTCACCATAAACAATGTCACCGATGTTCACGTTCACCACCTCTTTTTCCTTACACACAGCTTTGCTCATATCCCACGGACATTTAAGTGCCGGTCCGTCACATTTAGATGAATCCTTAGAAAACCCCAAGCTGGCGCAATCCGGCGTTGCCGTGCAATTAGATGCCAATCCCTCTACTGTTCCCACAAGGAGAAACAATATTCCGGCAAATATCATATTATATTTATTATTTCTCATCATCTTTCTCCTTTAAAGTAATCCATTCTTTTCTTATTTTTAAATCATATCCGCCGTGCAAAACACTGCCGTAGAATTATACGGACATTTCAAATAACCATCGGGACACTGACTGGCGGATTTGGTATACCCCAATTTAGTGCAATCAGTTTCCGGCTTTGTACACCAGTCGGTATAGCCTGTTGCACAGCCGATATCGCAATATTTATTAGAACACGTTTCATGCTCACAAAGCACACCGGTCGGACAACTCACCAAACTGCATTTGTTCGCACAACAAGACTGACAACTGGCAAAAAGCTTCTTTGTCCCACTCCAACAGGCTGTACCGTTACCCCCGCAATCGCATTCCACATACGACCCGCAATCTGCCGGCAAGCGCATATATTTAACGGTTCCGCATGAATTGCACGATGGCCCGGCCACATACCCCTGAGCCGTTGCCTCGGCAAGAGTATAAGTATAGCCCACACAGGGATTGCACACGCATTTTTTATAAGCCGAATTATACGGACACCCGGCAGAAGCCGTATCTAATACCTGCCCAACACCACAAGTCAGATAATACCCTTCGTCACCGCAGGCTCTTTGTTCGTCACGAACGCATTCTTTATAATATTGTCTGTTTTTTTCGCACGTTTCAGACGGATAAAACGGCTTAACACAGCTTTCCGCTGTCACCGCATAACCGTTTTTCTGACACCATTCACCTGAGCTTAAACATTTATCAACATAATTGGAACTATACGGACAGGGATTACCTATCGCCCAACTGACGCAACGGAAGGTTCTAACTCCATAGCCCATACTTAAACACTTTTGAGCAACATCAAAATTTAGCTTAAATTCTACTCTGTCACTGTCGTTTGGCAAAAAATAAACGCTGGCTTGAACTCTGAAAGGAGCAAGAGACAAAAAAATTCCCAAAATATTAAAAGCTGTTATTTTTCTCATTTTTCCCTCCTGCACAAAAATTAAAAAGGAAGAGAGGAAAACAAGGTGTGTATTTAGGTTTGGCTTTGATTTCAGTTATAACGTTTCCGTCTCTTCCCAACATAGCTAGATAATTTGATTAAAATTCATCATAAACTTGTTAAATTTAATCATCTACACTACTAAATTAATAATATATTGGTAATTTAAACGAGTCAAGATAAAAAATTACAAGTTTATAGTATATAAAGATTCATAATAAAATAGGAATATGGAGGAATGAATGAAGATGAATTTGCCATAAGACTCGGAAACCGTATTCGCGAACTCCGAAAAATTAAGGGTGTTAGCCAACTGGAACTCGCCTATGATATGGATATGTCAATGAACACCATATCAGGCATTGAGCTGGGTAAAATCTCCCCCAAAATTGATACGCTAAAAAAAATCGCAGAAAAACTCAATGTCAGTATGAGCGAACTGTTTGAATTCGCCTCTACTCAAACTCAAGACAAAACCACCCGCAAAAAAATTGAAGAAATAGCCAACAAACTAAAGCCTTATAACAAAGAATTTCTCGAATTAGTTAATAAAACCGTCGATCTGCTGATTAAAGCCGGCGAAATCAGAACCGACAACAAATAAAAAATATCCCGTCGCGGTGTAGGAGTTTTCACTCCCGACCGCAGGCATCTCAGAACAAATTTTTACTGAACTTGACCATCAAGAGGATTAAAGCGCAGCAACATCGTGTTCCACTTATCATATGCATCAGCATACTTATCGGCAAAGATGGAATATGGCGCACAGATATAAACCGCACGACGAGCACTGTCAGCAACTGAACGGAAGTGTGTGTCACTGTTGTAACGTGAAGTATCAACAATATCCACTTTACGAACAGTTCCGTCTTTATTAAGAAATGCTCTGATTTCAATAATCATATCTTTAATCCCCATAGCACCGGGATCAAGATTCCAACAAGCCCGCAAGCGACCGGCAATCGCATCAATTTCAGAAATCGTCAGCTCACTGAAATAAGAACCGCCCGTTCCTCCTTCAATACCCATATTATTGACTTTAGTGCCTTCTTTAACCGTTGCGGTTTGATCCTTATTCCCCACCTCTTTCTCTAAAGCATCAACGGAAGCTAACAAACTCTTTAACGGATTCGCCAACTGCGGCTTGCCTTTTTCCGGCTGCTTCTGTTCTTTTTTCGGCTGCGGCTTAGGCTTCGGCTTAGAAGCGGGAACCGGAGGAACCGGCTTTTTCACCGGAGCTTTAGGCTTTTTCGGCTGAGGCGCAACCAAATAATCTTTCTTCGGTTCAACCGGAGCCTCATCCTTAGGCGCGGGTTCATCATCCTGATCTTTAGTCACCGGACGTTTATCGTTTTTCTGAGGTTCTTCTTTAGTAAAATTATTTTCTATTTTTCGCTTAATTTTACTGGCGGCCTTATCTTCTTCACCAATTTTGGCTTTAGGCGGCAAATTAGTCATTTCAGATATTTTGACATTATTCAAATCGACAATAATCGGCACTTGATGAAGTGTCGCTTTGTTACGCCAAAACAGCGGAATATCCACCATTATCAGCAATAAAGCAACAAAATGCAAAGCCAGCGATTTGTATAAGGACTGTTTCATCGGTTACTGTTTCTTCTTTCCACGATTTGGCTGAGGATCTGTCTTCAACCCGACTTTGCTGAACCCGGCTTCTTTCAATAATGCCATCAAGCCGATAACCCGACCGTATTCAGCACCGGTATCCCCTGAAATAGTAACGGTCAGCTCAGCATTTTCACCTCGAATAGCCTGTAATTTGGCAACAATTTCTTCAGCAGGAATTTCTGTCTTACCAATGTAATAATAGCCGTCTTTATCCACACTGATATTAACCGACGTTTCCTCACCGGACAACGCTTTACCGCCAACTTTGGGCAAATCCAGCGCAATACCTGAAGTCATCAGCGGTGCCGCAACCATAAACACCACCAACAGCACCATCATCACATCCATCAGGTTGGTCATATTAATATCGGCATTTCGACGACTGACATAGCGAGACGCCCGACGTCCTCCCTGCTGTTGAACAAGATATCCCATGCTTATTCTCCGGCCATGTCGGCTTTAATTGCCGTATCATCAATTTCACGTGAGAGAATGCTGGAAAACTCAGCCATAAAATTCTCCAGTTTTTTAGCAAAACGATCAATATCCGAAGAAAGCTTATTATAAGCAACCACCGCAGGAATAGCCGCAATCAAACCAAAAGCAGTGGTAAACAATGCTTCCGCAATACCCGGTGCCATCGCTGACAATGAATTGCTTTGCGTTGCCGCAATCGCATTAAAGCTGTTGATAATCCCCCAAACGGTACCAAACAGACCAACCAACGGAGCCACCGAACCGGTAGAGGCCAAAAAGCCCATACGAGTATCCATCTCATCCAGCTCTTTATCCATTGAAACCATCATCGCCTTTTCAATACGTTGCTGCAAAGACACACCGCGAATTCCACGATCAGTTTTAGACTTGAGAATATTAGTACGCTTCCATTCTTTCATCGCAGCCACAAACATTGCCGACATCGGATCACGCGGACGATTGCCAATAGATTCGTATAAACGATCAAGCGAGCCTCCGGACCAGAACTTTTCTTCAAAACTCTTGGTATATTGTTTAATCTGCCGCAGGGCTCCGAATTTCTCAATGATAATCGCCCAAGACCATACAGAAGCGGCAATCAAACCAATCATCACCACTTTGGTAACCATATCCGAAGCCCAAACCAAATCCCACATAGACATTTGCTGTGCCGCGGTTGAAACAACATCATTCAAAGTTTCCGTTTCCATTTCCATCTCTCTTGTCAGCATAAATAAAGGTTGCGCATAAAATTTAAGCGCAACGTAGCATAAAATATTAAAGATTCAATTAACCGCTTTGATTATTCAACATAAAACTTGATTTTTCGTTCTTTTTATCTACACTAAACGCAACATATAATTTTTAATTCTTATTATTATGAAAAATTTGATTATTTTATTTCTGCTGGCATTAGGCTTAGCCTCTTGCAGCAACAGCGTCTATGACAATTATCAGGAAGTGGATAAAGGGATTGTGGTTTGTATCGATTCGCTTAACGACCGAATAGCCATTCGGCATACCGACAGCACAATTTGCACATACAGCCTCAAACACAGCTTTGATGATATGTCACTATTTACCGGAAAATATCCCCGGAAAATCAAAGACAATGATACCGTCTGGATATACGGCAAAGGAATGGATTTCGTGGCAACCAAGCTTGATGTCATGCAAGCAAGGAAAGTCAATGACTTCCTTAATGACTATAATTTCAAACGTTTTTATGACTGGAAAAACCTACTCAAACTGTTGGGAATATTCATTGTTGTCACCCTTGTTTTTTCGGTTCTCTTAGGCTTTTGCAGAAATGGAAATGACGGAGTGACAGAATTTTTCATATTTCTTTCATGTATGTGCTGGATAATCTCATATGCCTATTATACACATGAGATCGCAAATATCGGCATAGACCACAAACTTGTTCCCGAATGCAGCGGAAAAGTTGTCAAAATCGAAAACAACACCGTTTGGCTGGAAAGGAACCAAATCCTCCGTTTTGCCTCTGATGAAAATATTATGACTAATACTCCGATTAAAACCGGTCAAATGATCTACACTTACAGGTACGTCTCTTGTACGAGCAACAGTGGCAACAAAATTTTTCTGTCATCGGAAAAGCTTTCTCAACAAACACTGAAAAGCGCGGACAGTTATCCAAACCTGTTCTGGAAAACCGGAGCTTTCTTCTTTGTGTTATTTATAGTTAGTATTATCTCTTCATATATTATCTCTTCATATATTATCTCCAGAGACACAACTGAATAAACACATTCAAACACCGCAGAAATATTTCTGCGGTGTTTTTTATCTTTTTGTCACACCTCAAGACAACCCACCATAATGTATACCTCCGGTAATTGAATCGCTTACGACCTCTTTAGCCAAAAATAACAGCACCACTCAGCACTAATTGACAAATTAAGCAACATATGATATTCTGTAATCAGGTTTTGATTTAGATATATCTACGAGGTGTGCCATGAAAATGTCCCTGCTTGCTTCTTTATGCGGCTGTATGGTTGTTTGTTTCTCTTTAACTGCTCATACTGCTTGTATTCAACCGCCAAGTTGCGATGAACTGGGATTTACTGTTGACACATCCAAATGCGAGGGAGCTGCCCTTAAATGCCCTTGGGATTTATCTAAAGCTGCTTGTCTGGAAAAAGAAGAAATAGAAATCGCCTACATCCTTTATGGTGATGGGACTGTAAGCAAGAATTTGATTACAGATAAGGTACCGATAGGTGTGGTCTTTGACAAAGATAACCGTTTGGCTATTGCGCTAACGGATGTGAAGAAAGATGGTACACCTGGAAGTGAGAAGATGGTTTGGTCAATTAATCACTGTGATTTCTCAGGCGTGCAAAACTGCAATGATTCCGATATAGATGTTGGAACAGATTTATCCCCCATTACTTGCGGTATTGATGGTCGAATAAATACGGATAAAATGTTAGCAGGCGTAAATGAATGTGGAGACGCCCCTGCAGCAACAGTTTGCAACACTTATGAACCCAAGGACTGCGCCAGTGACTTCTGCAAGAAAACAAAATGGTTTTTGCCAAGTTTAAGAGACATACAGAACATTTATATTCATAAAAATTTATTGAATACAACTTTGGCCTTATTGAATAACTTTGGCGCAACAAAACTTAACAGCTCTTACTACTGGTCATCTACAGAGTATAATGACCTTTATGCCTGGTACTTCAGCCTGGATTTTGGCAACAGACATTACTATCATGGCAAAGGCAGTAACAGCTTTTACGTCAGACCTGTTCTCGCTTTTTAACTTAGCTTCAACCGCAACGCGATATCAAGACACCTCAGCCTAAACAGCACCTGTAGCCTCAGGTGCCGCCTGCAAGCAT
>CANDEX010000049.1 GCA_947383875.1 uncultured Azospirillum sp.
AACATATTTTTGTCATGCGTGCAATCTATTTTGTCCAAAACATATATTCCCCATTAAGGTAGCATATCTTTTTAATTTTGTCAAAATATAATTAAAGTACCTTGTTTTTTTGGCTAAGATTTATATGCTTTAAGCATTAGAACAGTAGCGAAAAAGATTTAATTTTATTTATCGTCTTGTCAAAAGCTTGCTTTTCTCTTATAACACCCCTAAATAGTAAAAAAACATTTATTTAAGCATACAGATAATCGATGACAGAAAAAGACTATTACGAATTACTCGAAGTAAGCCGTTCGGCCAATGGCGATGAAATAAAAAAAGCTTATCGCAAGCTGGCAATGAAATACCACCCGGATCGCAACCCCGGAAACAAGGATGCTGAACAAAAGTTTAAAGAAATCAATGAAGCATATGAAGTTTTGAAAGACGAACAAAAGCGTGCGGCTTATGATCGTTACGGACATCAGGCTTTTGCTTCCGGCATGGGCGGCGGCAATCCGTTTGGCGGTTTTGAATTTAATTTTGGCGGCGGCGGTTTCTCCGATATTTTTTCCGATATTTTTTCAGAGTTCATGGGTGGCGGTGCGCCCCGCGGCGGACGACAATCTTATGCGAAACATGGCGCAGATGTCCGTTATAATCTGGAAATAACTTTAGAGGAAGCTTTTACCGGAATTGAAAAAGAAATCAGCATTCCTTCATCTGTCGTTTGTGAAGACTGTCATGGACACGGAACGGCTGACGGCAAAGAGGCTCCTCTCTGTCCGTCTTGCCATGGTATGGGTAAAATTCAGACCCGAAGCGGCTTTTTCATTACCGAACAAACTTGTCCGACTTGCCGAGGAAAAGGACGCGTGGTTAAAGATAAATGCAAAAAATGCAGCGGTGAAGGCGTTATTCATAAAGAAAAACTGCTTAAAATAAAAATTCCGGCCGGAATTGAAACCGATACCAGAATGCGAATTTCCGGTGAAGGAGAACCTGGCCTTCACGGCGGACAAAATGGTGATTTGTATGTTTTCATTTCAGTTAAACCGCATAAACTTTACACCCGTGAGGGCGGAAATCTTTATACACGCGTTCCTATTTCAATGGCTTGCGCTGCGTTGGGCGGAAAAATAGAAATCCCCGGAATCGACGGTGAAAAAATCGAATTAAGCATTAAAGCCGGCACTCAGACTGATCAACAGGTTAAGATTCAGGATGAAGGCATGACTATTCTGCGTTCAAAACGTCGCGGCGATTTATTTGTTCGCTTCAGGGTTGAAACGCCGGTCAATCTTTCTGCCAGACAAAAAGAACTGCTGGAAGAATTCCGAAGCATCAGCACGGATGATAATTGCCAGCCGGAAGCTAAAAGCTTTTTGAACCGAATTAAAGACCTGTTCAAATCTGCCGCTTAGTCGTCACCAAACATTTTCGGACGTTTGGTTGCGACAACTTTTTGATACATTCCTCCAAAGTAACAACTGCGGTGCCAAATGTAGTCAATGCTGTTTGATGTAAAGGTATCAATGGTTCTATCCCACATCTTTTCTGCAAAAGGCTGATACAACCGATTAAACATTCTGACGATATAACGCAGCGGATGCCAATAGGTTGGTTGAGAATAGTCGATGAATATGGCTTTGCCGTTTTCATTGAGGCTGTTCAGAGCATTTTCAACAACCTTGATTTTACTCGCAATCGGCAATTCGTGAAGCAACATATAACAGATAACCGCATCAAACTTGTTCCCTGTCGGATCTTCGGCATTTTGACGAACAAAATTCATTTGCGGATAAAGCGTTTCGTATTTTTCTTCCACTCGGTTCAACTGTGTGCGATTAACATCCATAACATAAAGTCGTCCATAGTAGCCGACCTTTTCAGCCACTTCTCCCAACTGATTTCCGAAAGTTGCGCCAAATTGCAGTACGGTGCTATGTGTTTCAACTTCTTCGGCACAAGTCTCAATCAGCTTGTTATGGGTTCCGAAAGTAAAAAGATTAAGCAGCCAATTATTGTCCAATAAACGACTTAACTTCAAATTGTTATACAATTTGGAATAAAAAAAACGCTGATATAACGGGACAACCACGCGACCTTGGGGTTTGAAAACCGGTTCGCCGTCATTTACCTCCTCATCCTGTTCGTTTTCCAGTTCTGATATCAGTTTAATCATGCTCTTTCTCCCAGATAGCCCGTCACTTCCGCCGCTTCTTTATCAAAGGCGGAAACAATGTCCGGCAGTTGTTCGGCAAATCCGACAGCCGAACCGCCGGACAAAAAATATTCTTCCCATTCGGCACATCGGGCAGCAAACATATTCATACCATATGTTAGTGCTCCGCTGCGGCAGGCGTGAAAAAAATTACGCAACATTTCCGTTTGTTCTTTCTCTGTCCAATTTGCAACCTCTTCACATAATTTTCGCCTGGTTTCCCGCTCAAATTCCCGCCACAATTCAACCATTTTACTCTGCCCCAGCAGTCGGATATATGTTTCTGGCCGGCTAGTATTTATCATGACGGATAACGCCTAATCGTTCAGCTTCACGCACTGCTCCGGTACGATTGTTGACATTCAGCAATTTCAGAATTGCCGTTACATGAAGCTTGACAGTTCCTTCACTTAGCCCTAACGCATAAGCGATTTGCTTATTGGACTTACCTTCGGCAACGGCCTGAATAACATCAATCTGCCGCGGGGTCAAAATCTGCGGTACCGTGTCAGCAACGGTGCCGTTTTCAGATACGGGCATATTCAACAACTCCGGCGGGATATACAAACCGCCGGCCATCACCAGATTAACGGCACTCATAATAACCGCATTCGGCGATGTTTTGGGAATATATCCCGATACACCGATATCCATGGTTTTTTGCACAATTTCACGGTCAAACACCGCAGACAAAATGATTATCGGTGTCGATGGCAACAATGTATGAATACGGGGCAAAGCATCCTGCCACTTTCCTTTGGGCATTGCCAAATCAGTCATAATCAAATCAAACCGTCTGTCGCTTTCCAAAAGTGTAAACATTTCTGCATAGTTATGCGCAAAGACCAGTTCAATATTCGGATAATTATCACGCAGGATAAATTCTAATCCTTTCAGAAATAATTCATGATCATCAGCCACCAATACCCGCATTATTTGTTCTCCGTATAATCCGTCCAATCGCCGCTCAAAGCCTGCCAACAGCTCAAGGCTGCCGCAGCAGCCGTTTCTGCACGCAAAATTCTGGGACCAAGCGTTACGCCTGCCGCAAAATCAAGGCTTCGCAGAAGATGCAATTCTTCCTCTGCAAATCCGCCCTCGGGACCAATCAGTAAAGCTGCCGGTGTCGGAGCGTGAGCAAAAACTTTCGCTACAGGCTGTCCATTACGGGTTTCATCCATAAAATAAAGACGGCGTGATGTATCCCAATTCTGCAACAATTTTTCTAAAGGTTGAGCTTCCGAAACCAAAGGAATATCCAGACGACGGCATTGCTCTGCCGCTTCAATGCTTTGAGCCGTCAAACGATCAATTCTGACACGTTCGTTATTTGTGCGGCGGGTTATGACCGGCTGTAGCCGAGATACACCCAGTTCTACGGCTTTTTGCACAATATAATCCGTCTGGTCTTTTTTTACAGGGGCAAACAACAGCCAAATATCCGGCACAGTCATCATTGATCGCACTTGTTTTCCGACTATCCCGACACAATGTTTTTTTGACAAGCAGCGCAGCGTCAGCTCATATTCCCCGGAAATACCGTCAAACCCCAGAAAACCTTCTCCGTCCGCAAGTTTCATAACATTGCGGAGATAGTGGCTTTGAGCTTCGTTTAGTTCTGTTTCGTCACCGCTTTTTAACGCTCGGTTGATATATAGTCGTAACGTTGTTGTCACTCTTATTCCCCGACTTTAATAACGATGATTTTGGTTTCAAGTACTTTAATATTCATCGGATCAGCAATATCTAAACAGTCCAAGTAAACCGTTTCGCTGCCGGGGGCTTTAGCCTTAAATACGACATGGAAAAAACCATCTTCATTGCGGCTGGAAAGGTATTCCAGAGATTTATATTCTTTATCAAAATTCCAATTTAGATTGGAGGCACTACGCAACTTGATATCGATTGTACGCCCCAAACCCAAATTTGCTTTAGAACTGGCGTCTGTCAACGTCATGACAATATCTTCATTATTTTGTTGATTGTCCGCAGATTGTTTATTCGCTCCGTCCTGTTTTGCCTCTCCTTTTGAAAACATAACGTCGGCAATGCTGCCGTAATCTATTGTACTGTCTTGCGGAACACTGGCTAAAATGTTTCCGGCCTCCTCTTCGCTAGCTCTTTGAGCGGCGGCAAGAGCTTCCTGCCGGCGTTCAAGCTGTTCACCATAAGGAATCCCAAAACCGTCTTGCTGCTGAGTGCGTGCTTCTTCCAAGGCTAAAGCTTCGGCGGCCGCGACTTCCGGAGATTCTTCCCGCGGAGCCTGCTGAGCACAAACACTGCCGGCAGCCAAGCATAATCCCAATCCTATACTCCAATACTGTTTTGCCGCCATCATTACCCTCTCCTTGTTTTAAATCTGTGTAAAGTTGATTTGCTGCTTATCAATTTATATCAGATATGTTAATGAATAGATAAAATTTTATAATTACTTACATGGACAAAGTGATGATTATTACAATAGACGGGCCGGCCGCTGCCGGAAAAGGAACTTTAGCAGCCACTCTGGCAGAGAAGTATCATCTGGCATATTTTGATACGGGCATGGTTTATCGCGCTGTCGGGCTGGAAATGCGGCAAAAAGGTCTTGACCGCCAAGATGAAGCCCAAGCAGAAGCGATTGCCCGTAATCTGACTTTCCCCAAGATGATTGAGCTGTCTAAAGACCCGGAATTTCGCAGTTCCGAGGGCGGTGTTGCCGCATCTATTGTTTCGGCGCACCCGAAAGTACGCGCCGCATTGCTTAAAATGCAGCAAGATTTCGCCCTTAATCCGGTTTTTGCAGACGGCACGCCGGCTAACGGCGCTATTTATGACGGGCGGGATACCGGCACGGTGGTTTGTCCTGCTGCCGATGTTAAATTTTTTATTACCGCATCGACAGAAGTTCGGGCCAAGCGGCGCTATGACGAGCTGAAAGCCAAAGGCAGCGATATTTCTTTCGAAAAGGTTTTAGAAGACATGAAAGCCCGCGATGCGCGCGATGCCGAACGTTCTGCCGCCCCCATGAAGCCCGCGGAAGACGCAGTTATTTTTGACACCTCTGCCCTTAATATTCAGGAAGTGGTCGCCAAAGCCGAAGAAATCATCGGCAACAAGCTTAAAAAACAGCTTTAAGCTCAAGAAAATACTTGAAAAAATAATATTTATCTGTATAAGTAACCTAGCTTTAAGTTGCAGGGTGCGCTGCGCTTATGCTTATTTAACCGCGCACAAGTCCGTTTCCCTTAGGAAACCGGCAGTTTTTTGAAATAATTTATTTTATGACAAATACAGAATTCCAAATTCCCGAAACCAACGAAAGTTTTGAAGCTTTGCTGAACGAACAGTTCGGCGATAACGGTATTACCGGTTCCGTTGTTAAGGGTACTATTGTTCGCGTTTCTCCTGATTTTGCCATCGTTGACGTCGGATTGAAATCCGAAGGTCGCATTCCTTTGCGCGAATTCGGTCAGAATGCAGAACTCAAAGCCGGCGACAAAGTTGAAGTTTTTGTTGACCGCTATGAAGACAGAGACGGCCAGATTGTTCTGTCTCGTGAAAAAGCTCGTCGCGAAGAAGTTTGGCAAGATCTCGAAAAATCTCTTAATGCCGGCGAAAGAGTCAACGGCGTTATCTTTGGTCGCGTTAAAGGCGGTTTCACTGTTGACCTCAACGGTGCTATTGCGTTCCTGCCGGGTTCTCAGATTGATATTCGTCCGATCCGCGATATTACTCCGTTAATGGGTATCTCTCAACCGTTCCAGATTTTGAAAATGGACAAGGTCAGAGGCAACATTGTTGTTTCTCGCCGTGTTGTTCTGGAAGAAACTCGTGCTGAAGCTCGCGCTGAACTGATTGACACTCTGAAAGAAGGTTCAATTCTTGAAGGTGTTGTTAAAAACATCACCGATTACGGTGCATTCATTGATTTAGGCGGCGTTGACGGCTTGTTGCACGTTACCGATATCTCTTGGAAACGCATTAATCACCCGAGCGAAGTTCTGTCTGTTGGTCAGACTGTTAAAGTTCAGGTTATCAAATTCAATGAAGATAACCAACGTATTTCTTTGGGTATGAAACAACTCGAGAATGATCCGTGGCAGGCTGTTGCCGACAAATTCCAAGTTGGCGAAACCTACACCGGTAAAGTTACCAACATTACTGATTACGGCGCATTCGTTGAACTCGAAGACGGTATTGAAGGTTTGGTTCACGTTTCTGAAATGAGCTGGACTCGCAAAAATGTTCATCCGGGTAAAATCGTTTCAACTTCTCAAGAAGTTGAAGTTAAAGTTTTGGAAGTTGATGCTGAAAAAAGACGTATCAGCCTCGGCATTAAACAGTGCACAGCTAACCCGTGGGCCGCTTATGTTGAAGAACATCCGGTCGGTTCTGTTATTGAAGGCAAAATCAAAAACATTACCGAATTCGGTTTGTTTGTCGGCTTATCTGACGAAATTGACGGCATGATTCACCTGTCTGACATCTCTTGGGACAAGTCTGGCGAAGAAGCTGTTAAAGACTATGTCAAAGGCCAGGATATTCAGGCTAAAATCATTGACGTTGACGTTGAAAAAGAACGCATCAGCCTCGGCATCAAACAGTTGTCAGAAAATGCTCTGGCTTCTGCTTTGGATGACGTTAAAAAAGGCGATGTCGTTAAAGCTACTGTTGTCAGCACTGACGACAAAGGTGTTAACGTTGAAGTCAACGGCGTTGCCGCAATGATTAAAAAAGCTGATTTATCCAGAGAAAAAGCTAATCAGAATCCGGAAAACTTCAAAGAAGGCGATGTTCTGGAAGCTAAAGTAACTTCTGTCGATAAGAAAAACAACAAGCTTGGCCTGTCGGTTAAAGCTTTGGAAATCGAAGAAGAAAAGAAAGCTTTGGAAGAATACTCTAATACATCTACCGGTTCTACTCTGGGCGATGCTTTGGGTGAAGCTTTGAAGAAAAATGCCTAATCCTGATTAGGACTGTATTTCTCAGAAAAGGGTTCTCTTTTGAGAGCCCTTTTTTGTATCTGCTAAATGACGAGTCGGAAACCTTGTTTTGCGATTCGGAAAAAAATTAACCATTAAAATAAACGAATCGAGAAAATATTTTTTATCTGACTCAATCCGAATCTCAGTAAGGCTTTGCGCGAATCGAAAAACCGTCTCTGCGAACCCGCATAAGATTTTGTTAATAATTAAAAAGATAGAATCGAGCCAAATCGATTAGACATGATGTGCGCTTTCCAGAACAGAAGGCGGAAATGTTTTAACAGGCCGGAAAAGTCATGACCCAAAAGTTTCTTTTCAAATTCTTATCTTTGGCATTAGCCGCAGTAACACCATACACAAGTGTATTGGCGGCTGATCCTGACGAATATCAGCCTGTGAACTATTCCTGCCCCGGAGAAAACTGCGATAACAAAACCCTCATAAAAGGCGATATGATGAGCGTTAATGATGAGGGGGTTGCAAACGGCAATACTGTCGGAAACGAAGGCAAACTTCAAGTGAACAGCAACGGTATTACCAATAACACCACCGTGGCCTCTGGCGGTGAAATGACGATTAACAACGGCGGCTTTGCGGCAACAACAAAAGTAACCGGCGGAAAACTTGAAGTGACAAACGGCGGTCAGGCAGAAAATATTACCATCAGTTCGGGTACTGTTCTCAGCCAAGGCGAGACCTCTAAAGTGACAGTCAGTTCGTCCGGAATGTCTGTCGCAGGCGGCACAGGTTATAAAGGATTTGAAGTCAGCAATTCGGGTGTCGCTTATAATACGACGGTCTCAACAAACGGTTATATGTTGGTTAAAGAAGGCGGCACAGCCAATAACACCACAATAAACGGCGGCACGTTGGAAGTGCGTTATGAAATTCCCAAGCTGGATATTGAGGATCCGGACAATCCAGATGACGGCACAGAAACCCCGGCTCCGGAAGAAACCGGAACCTCTACCGTCAATAAGACCATTATCAATTCGGGAAACTTAAATGTTGAAAATGGGGGTGTTGCCAACGACACAACCGTTAATCAAAATGGCGTAATGAATGTCAATGATGGCGGTACAGCCAACGGCACCATCGTCAACAAGGGAAATTTAAATGTCAACGACGGCGGCAGCGTAACCAATACGACAGTTTCCGGCGGCACAATGACCGTTGTCAGCGGCGGAACGGCTTCGTCCTCCATTATTGATGAACAAGGTACAATCACAGCAAAGGGCTCAGCGCAGCTGCGTGATACAACCATTAATGACGGCACCTTGATGATGCAAGGAAGCTCTCAGGCAGACGGGGTTGTCGTTAATGACGGTTCTTTAATTATGCAAGGAAGCTCTCAAGCTGATGGGATTGTCGTTAATGACGGCGGTTTATTAGATGCAACCCAGACAAGCGGCGCGATTAATAACTTAAATGTCAACGGTAATGGTTCTTATCATTTAACAACAGACAGCAAAGTTACCAATGCCAATTTATACGGCAAACACCATGATACTTTGTTTTCCAATGGTGCCGGGACAGGTGTTATTGTCGGAGGAGAGAGCCAACTTGACGTTTTGAGCAACGGGCGTCTGGATGGAACCATCGTTCAACAAAACGGTGTCCTTAACGTTCAAAGCGGTGCAATTATCAGCAATACGTCAGCAACAGGCAATGCTAATATTACACTGGGCTCAAACACACAAGCGTCCAATACAATTCTTAAAGACCACAGTTCAATGCAAGTCAGCGGTTCTATTCAAGACACCGTTGTCAGTTCTGACGGGCACACCACTGGTGCAGGAACAAAATTTGAAGGCTTGGAGCTTAACAACGGTGCCACCGCTGTCAACACCACAATTACTTCCGGCGGTACCGTATTGATGAAAAACGGTTCGTCTGCTGACAATACTCAAATTATCGGCGGCAACTTGACGACACAAAGCGGGACAACGCTTAATAATCTGGCCGTAACAAATGGCGGTATTTTATCTTTGGATAACGGAACATCATTAAAGGGAGATGTGACAGTAGCACAAAATGCACAATTGGGCGGCAGCTACAATTACAATAAAATTCTTAATGATGCCGCCGTTACTTCTTTGACGGTTGTCAACGGCATCAACGCCAAATTTGCCAACGATTTGACAACAACCGCAGCCGGAAAAAGTTTAACCTTTGCTGACGGTTCGTATCAGGCTTCAAATACCGGCGTAAACGGCTCTACCATTGTTAAAGGCTGGGATACAATTAATATCGGCGGTCTCAATGGTGCGGCAACGCTTCATTTGTTCGGAAATCTGGAAATGGCGGATAAGGATAAAACCATCAATATTAACAGCGGATCGGTTCTAGACACATCTAACGTCGAGGCTCTTACCATTCTCGGTTCCGTTGTCAATGCAGGTGAGCTTAATCTGGTCAGTGCCGGAAATTTGGCAGATGACAAAAACAACACCACAACAATAGCCGGAAATTATGTTGGTCAGGGTAATGCGAAAATCATTTTGAAAATTGATCCGGTCAACAATGTTTCCGACAAGTTGATTATCAACGGCGATGTTGTCGGTTCAACTGATTTGACCGTTAAACTCGCTTCTGCGGCAAAGCCAACAGAAAGCATTCTGTTTTTGGAAGCTCCCAATGATAATCCCAACACTGCTTCCTACTTTAACATCTGGCGTGTCAACAGCAGTCCATACCTCTGGGATACATTCAACGTCGGCAATAAATGGTATATGGACATGGTTAATGTCGGCGGCAAAATAGGCGTTTATCCTGAAGTTATGGCCTATATGGGATTACAAAATGCCGGACTGGAACAAACTCGGAGCATGGTTTTCAACGTGATTAATAAAATTAATCTGCGTAATAACAATCTGGTAGACAACAGGGTGATGCATTCTCCGGAATACCGCTATTACAGCAAAGGTATTGAAAATTACTATAACAATTATAATTTTTGGGCGATGCCGATATATCATACCATCAGCAATGAAAGCGGCATCAATTATGAGGCTGACATTATGGGCGGTGAAGCAGGTGTTGACCTTTATAATGACAGTTATAACAAAGTCGGTGTTTTCTTATCATACAGACAAGGAAGCTATGATTTTGATGGCAAAGCAGATAAGTTTTTTACCCGCTACGGCAGCACGATAGACATTGACAGCTATACCGGCGGCGTTTATTACAGACACAACTGGCAGAATGCTTGGGCATTAGCCATGGTTTACGGCGGTATTCAACAAGCCGATATTAAAACCAAGGATAATGTCAGTTCTGACACCGATGCGACGGAGTTCGGTGCAAGTTTTGCCAGTGGTTATGTCTTTAATATTAATTACAGTTTCAATATTGAGCCGAGTGCCATTATTAACTTTACATCCATCAGTTATGATGATGCGAAGGATATTTATGCAAAATCGGCAGAATTTGATACCCTGACACTCATTGAGGCGGATTTAGGTGTTAAATTTGAAAACACCTGGAATCTGGATAGCGGCTATGCCAAGGCCTATATCAGACCGAGCGTTCTGTTTAATTCGGTTTCCGGCGATGAAGTGAAAATAACCAACTTCTTGGATAAATCTCCCGAAATTGACGACGGTGCTTTTGTACGGTTGGAAATTGGTGGAAGTGCTGATCTCAGTAAATTTTTCAGCATGTACTCCGCGCTGCGCGCCACTGTAGGGGGTGATTATCAGGATTTCGCGGTTACTGCAGGAATGAACTATGTTTTCTAACAGACAGAAGGACGTCAGAAGACATAAACGGTAACGGCAGAAGGCCGAAACCTTATATTAATTTAAGATATTATTTTCTCCCCATCCCCATATTATCATTGTTTATATTAAGATATTACCTGAGAGATTATTAAAGCCCACGATAAGGAGATATACATGTATATAAAATCATTAATAGCGGCCGTAATGATATCGGTTACGGCAGTCACCGGCGTTAGAGCTGAACTTGTCACTCAGTCTTTACCACAACCGGATATGCGCGGAACCAAACCTCTGATGCAATGTCTGCAAAAGAGAAAATCTGTCCGGCAATTCGGCCGACGCGCTGTTAGTGAACAAATTTTGGCTGATATGCTGTGGGCTGCGGTTGGTATCAATCGCCAGAATGGCAAAAGAACCATCCCTACCGCCCTCAACAGCCAGGATTTAATTGTTTATGTCATTAAATATGACGGTGCTTGGCAATATGATGCCAAGGGGCACAAGCTTATTAAAGTATCGGACAAAGATTTACGTTCGTTGCTGGCAACACAAGATTATGCGAAGGAAGCCGCACTTGACCTGGTTTACGTTTCAACCAGCGATGAGGCCTTGATCGGAGCTATGCATGCCGGTTCAGCGTATCAAAATGTCGGATTATATTGTGCCTGCAAAGGATTAAATAATGTTGTCCGAGGTTATTTTGATAAAGATGACCTCGCCAAGGCTCTTAACCTTTGCGAAAATCAGAAGATTATGGTAACGCAGGCTATCGGCTGGCCGGCAAGTTAAGCCTTGTATCTTTGGTGATGGATTAAAGCTGAAATAATTTGGTTTTAAGCAAAAAAAATACTTGTCAAATACAAGTTTTATTATTATGAATAGAAACGCCGATGGATAGATGGCCGAGTGGTCGAAGGCGCACGATTGGAAATCGTGTATACCCCTAAAGGGTATCCAGGGTTCGAATCCCTGTCTATCCGCCATTTACAATTAAGCCCTCCCTTGTGGAGGGTTTTGTTGTAAATAATGAGAATAGCCGGATTTGAACCCTGGATATAAGGGTTCGACAACAAGCGAAACATCTCTTAGCTTTGCGAGGCTTTAGCCGCTGCAAAGGTTAGTTGTTACAGCAAGCAGAAAGGCAAGGCCTTTCGTCACGGCTGTAAGGCGGGCGGAAGAACGCCGGTGAGACGGAATGTTAATGACGGCGAATGAGCGCAGTTGCGGCGAAGCCAATCCCTGTCTATCCGCCATTTACAATTAAGCCCTCCCTTGTGGAGGGTTTTGTGTTATATGATTTTTAAATTCCCTTTTTTA
>CANDEX010000050.1 GCA_947383875.1 uncultured Azospirillum sp.
CCTCGGCAGCTTCCTCTGTCGGAGCTTCCTCATAAATCCACTCGGTGCTTTCATCAGCGGCGGCTTCATCTGCAGCTGTTACCTCGGCAGCTTCCTCTGTCGGAGCTTCCTCATAAATCCACTCGGTGCTTTCATCGGCGGCGGCTTCATCTGCAGCTGTTACCTCGGCAGCTTCCTCTGCCGGAGCTTCCTCATAAACCCACCCGGTGCTTTCATCGGCGGCGGCTTCATCCGCAACCGTTACCTCGGCAGCTTCCTCTGTCGGAGCTTCCTCATAAACCCAGCCCGCCCCTTCATCTGCAGATGATATCGTGGTTTCGGACACCTCGTTTTCTGAAGTTAATAAAATATCCTCTTGCGAAAAATCGTTCTTTTGCGGAATTTCAGGTAAGAAATCGCCATCTCTTACCGGTTCTGAAAGAATTTTTTTTCCGCTTAAACTACTGACTTTATCCGTAAGCGTGCTTACTTTGTTAAGTAAAGATGAGGCCAGACCATCTAATGATAAGCCGTCGCTGTCATTATTATTATTTTTTTTCTTCTTCTTTTTTTTCTTTTTCTTCTTTTGAGGGAGCTCTTCACCTAAAGAAGCCAAGATTTCATCCGTATCATTATTTTCTGAGATAATAATTTCCGGCATTTCTTTCGTATCAGTCAGTAAATCCTCTGTATTGCTTTGAGGAACTGATGCTGCGGGCGTTTGCGTGGGAGCGATAGGGTGCTGCATTTGCAGAAATTTTAAGTTTTCTTTCTGCATTTCCCTGATAGCCGTAATAATTGATTGAGTGGAAAGCTGTTGGCTTTCTTTTAATGCCAATGAAATGATAGCCGATAGCTCACGAGTTTGTGTCTTGGCCATTTCCTTAAATAACTCAGATTGAACCTTAACTATTCCGCTGACCATTTCTTCAACGGGAGGAAAAGTTGCCGCGGTGTTTATTTGAATGTTATTGGCATTGTTGTTTGAGCTGGTTGCGTTATTGGCTGTGTTGTTTTGCACCAGCATTTGAGCTAAACGATTTTGTGCTTCTAAAGTGGCTGAACTGTTTTGAACCATAATTTCAGCCAGTTTATTCTGAGAGTCAACAATAGCGCGTGTTAATTCTTGCGATTCCTTTTTTCGATTGTCATCTGTTGCAGCAATAGCTTCTTTCAATGCCGAAGCGATTTCTTTGGCAAAAGAATCATCGGCGGTCAAAGTTGAACTTATTGGTTGGAAAACAGTCTTTGTTTGAGGAGTGTGTCCTTCTGTCCCGTTGTTAGACGAAGCTGCTTGAGACTGTTGTTGAATTTGAGTGCTCATTAACATAATTTCTGCAAGCTTTTTTTGAGAAGCCAGCAGAGTCTTTGTCATTTCCTCAGAATCCTTCCGACGATTATCGTCACTGATAGTAACGGCTTCTTTCAGAGCTGAAGCAATTTCCTTGGCGAAGGAGGCATCTGTTGTAATTGTAGATGTTCCGGGATGTCCTCCGCTAACGGATGCTGTCGTTTGCTGCATTTGAGCCATAGCCTGTTGCAGCTGAGCTGTTTGAGCTGCGAATTGGGCTTGTGCGGCAGCCGCGGCTTTTGCCGCAGCGTCTGCAGCAGCTTGAGCAGCCAGTTTGGCTGTATCTGCTTGATGTTGTTCAGATAGGGCAGGGTGTGCATTTCCAGCTTCTGCCATAGCAGCGGCCAGTATTTGTGGTTGTTGAGGTGTTTCTGTTGCTGCGGGATTGGATGAAACACCTGACATATTACGAATAATGCCGTTTTTTTCCTCCAGCTCATCCACATATTGCTGTAAAACAGCCCCTCCGGGCAAGGAACCGAACATTCCCCGAATTTCAGCCGGTTGTTCTAAGATCATTCGATTAAAGGCATCTTTACGTTCGGCGGTAAAAATATGCAGTTGCCTGAAAATATTTAAAAAACGCTGCGCAATAATAACCGGATCATCTTCTGTTCCGATTTTATTGTAGTTCTTTTTTGTTGTTTTTCCGGCCGTTTCTAACACTTTATTATCCGAATCTGTCGTCCATTAGGTTAAAATCTATCCATATTACAGATTTTAGCTCTAATGTCGTAAATTTCAGGTTAATAAATGCGGTGAGAACCCTTGTATATCAAAAAAACTCCGCATTTTGCGGAGCTTTTATTTTAAAGATAGATGGCAACAACCTTGTGTAAATTACTTAAATCATCATTGCTGATGTTTATTCTTTCATCCGGATTCCATCTCAAGCCATACAACTGCCCGTTTTCGTCTTCGCGAACACCGACAATCTTAGCATCTTTTTCTGATGTATAATAGATTGCGATATCTCCAACGCTGACCACATCCTGCGGATCAACAAACAAGATGGAGCGTGTTGGCAGTAAACTGCCTAAACGGCGCGTGCAAAGATTAACGGCATAAGCGTCTTTTTTGCTGTAAAGTTGTTGCGGACGTTGAACTTTTTTCGTTTCTTGTCCAAACTCGATAATAACATCCCCGTCTTTACCGGCAACGCCGTAAACTGAAATTTTAAGCCCGTCCTGATTAGCTGTTCCAAATGCAGAAATTGCACCGCGGGGAGTTGAGAGAAGCTTATACTTAGCATCATTACGTTGAATGATTTCTTCAAGCATTCCCTTGTCTTCCAAAGATTTAATCTGTTCTTTTAATTCTTCAGGAGCCATGTTGATGGCTTTGGCAATATTTTTAAATTCCTTATCGGAAACTTCGCGTTGCCCCATTTCAATACGGTGATAAACAGACAAAGTCATATCCGCACTTTCGGCAACTTCAATCAATGTCAGATTCTTTTCGTTGCGAATTTGGCGCAAACCAGCACCAAGCGTTTTCAAACCGCTTTTTTCGTTGATTTTGTTTCTTCTTTCCTGTTCTCTGCGCCAAGATTGAACAACTTCCTGTTGAGAGTTCTGTTCATTAACAAATAAATCCTGCAGCGGACAATCCAAAAATTCTGCAACGCGTACCAATTGTTCCTGATCGACGCGGCGATATCCTTTTTCAATTTTAGAAATAGCTGAAAGACTGACCGATAAATGATCTGCAAGTTCCTGCATGGAACGTCCGCGAAGTCTTCTGTACATTCTGATTTGATTAGGGAAAATAATTTCTTCCATGTTAATCCACCTTTATTGTAATAAACACAACTTCATAATTTACGGTTATCATAATATATGCATTAAATTAATCAAGAAAATAGTACAAAAAAAGACAATTTGTGTACAAATATTCTCAAGTTGCAAAGGCGATGAAAAACGCCGCAAGAATTATTCCGGCGGCGTTTAAAACTTTCAGAGAATTGTTACCTACCAAATTCAGCCATCGGCTGATCTTTGCCGTAAGTCATCACCTGTTCTTGGAACAAGCGCATATCCTCATCACTCATCATAATTTCATCAGCAGGAATATTTTCAGAGATTCTGCCGTTGCTGTCCATGGCACGAACATGTGCAGAGTTATAGTTTTTGGCAAAAGCGTAGTTATTTTTTACGCTTCTCGCATCGACTTTTCCGTCAGCTCCGATTTTGTAGCTTGATTTTTTATTGATAATACCGTCTGAGGCATAGCTTTGCGCTTTTCCGCTTTTAGAAATACGGGTATAGGTCAGCATATCCCTTTTTCCTCCTTTGGTCATTTGGAAAATGCTGGTCGACCCGTCCGTATTAGTTTGAGTAACGGTAAACACTTCTCTGCCGGATTCGTCTACCGAACGGGAAACATTGCGCTCCGTGAATTCCTGATTCATATCAGCATCGGGAACATTTCCCATCCGTTCGTGCATCATCTGATTCATAATAGCTTTATCGACATCGTCATTAGACATACTGCTGCCGCTGCGGATAGCATGAATGGCCACTTCATTTCTGGTGCCGTCACGGTTAAGCAGAGATTTACCGGCAGCTGTATTCATTTTCATTTCTTCACGGATAAGATTACCGTTTTTATCATAATGCTTCTTGCTACTGATAAAGGAATCTTCTGAAACGGATTTAGAAGCCTTGTTTCCGCCTCTGCCGAAGTATGATTGTAAATATGACTGCTTGGCTCGTGTGAGCGTCATATTACCGGCAGGATTCGTTTGTAAAGTTTCAGTAACCTTGCGTCCGGTCCATGTTCTGCGCTGCAGAACCTTATTCCCGTTTGCATCGGTTGTCGTTCTGCTACTGTTTTGAATCCGGTTGGCGCGACGGTTATTTACGAAATTACGATAAGTTTCTTTGCCGCGCTCTACAACAGCTCCGCCAACTTTATTTGTGACCTTGTAAGATCCTTTGAGAACGCCGATTCCTGCTTGTGTTGCAATATTGTTAGCCAAGCCCCCAACCATAGTGCCAATATTATTAACTTTGATTCCGCTTGCGAACTTGCTGGCAAAGGAATTGGCTTCATCCAGAACAGCCCAGCCGAGAAGCAGATAGAAAACAACTTTCAAAAACCGCGGTGACCACCATGGCAATTCTTCCAAAATAATTTCGTAGGAACTGCCTGCCCCTGCCTGCCAAATCTCTCCGTTCGGTAACACTGCCTCTAAACCGTTACACAGAATGAAAATAATAATCGCCAAGAACAGGAAGTTAAACATACAGTTCAGGAATGTATCCCATACTTTGATTGAATAATTCTTTGTGAAATTAAAGGCGTAACAGCCAATAGCTGCGGGCAGTAAAGCCGTGGCAATACACAACTGCAATACGGAATCTATTAATAAGAATGGATAAATCACCAGCATCAGAAATGCCGTTACCCATAGGGCAAGTCCCGTAAGCAAATAAGCCACATCTGGAATGAAATACCAGTTTTTAATATGAAAGGCGACACAAATAGAAGATGAACCCAGAGCCATAACGTCCAATATTTTGTTTTGAATAGTTTCAATTGTGCACAGAATACTGACCCCCATGCTCTCCGGTAAGCCGGCTCCTTGTGCTTCTGTCAGAATATCGTATTTGTTTTGACAAGTCTGTCCATCAACACCGGAATTAACCATTTGCGCCATCTTAAATCCGGTATTAAAGAAAGGTTCCATTGCCAATTGGAAGAATTTAACAGAGTCCATACGCAATAAAGTTACCACAATTAAAACGAGGAATACTTGTTTTAAAATGGCATCCACCAGTGGCCCCGGATTCCTTTGATCCATTGAGGCAACAAATGGCATAATAGTTAAACAGAGCCAGATAGCAAAACCGACACAAACCAGTATCATTACACTTTGAGCTAAGACTCCAAATGATTTTTTTGCAACAGAGCTGGCCGTATTGAATAAAACACGGAAGACATCACAGAAAATACAACTGGTAAAAGTATTGCGATAATTTTCAATACTGCAGTTTTTATCATTTGCCGCACCTTCGGATATGGAACCTCCGCCGGCTCCACCTAATGAATTATTATAAAGAGCAGCACTCTTAACGATTGCGTTGGGGTATTCTCCTTCTTCGCAGGCTCGTTTACCTGTTACGGCTAGGCTGGCTTCATCCAAGGTCTTGCCTTTATTCATTTCTTCTCTTATTGCCAATGATTCCAACGCTTCTGCTTTATCTGTTGCCGCTCTGCTCAAAATACCACTGGATGTATTCCAATCATTCCCCCATAATTTAGGGAATACTTTATACCAAGCCTCAATTAATTCTTTATCGGAAACATCTGAAAGTTTTTTGCCATATAATGGTCCACCTTTCGCAAAAACAAAATTTATCATCTTGCGGGGACCGGCAGGACCAGAGGCTACAGAAGCTTGAACAAGCATCATCTTAATCTCAGGTGAGCGTTTATTTAATTCATCTAAGGTAATTCCTTTAGCTCCTTCATTCAACTTATCTTGATTTAGTTTCATCGGATCCTGAAATTCTTTTTTGACAAAATCCTTCTGTGATTTAATAAACCATTCTCTGTCAGTTTGAGCCAAAGCTTGCCATTTTGCAGCAAATTCAGTCGCAGGTTTTGTACAAGCCGCTTTAACTGTACTGTCTAAACTTCCGCCTATTTGTAATTTGGCGAATTTATCTGCAGGCATTTCGCTTAAATATTTTTTTACATTTCCACTGGAGCATGACATCTGGCTTAAGCCATAAGAACACCCGCCAGTATCTTTTCCGGGACATCGGTTAAAAGCTCCAGGTTCCCCGTTAGATTCTCCTCTTTGATGAAATTCTGTCAAATCTCCGGCAGGATACATCTTGCCACAGCCTGTTAACGTCGCGACCGTATCCAACTGTATACCATTGTCGCTGCCATCCATAGGAGTGAATTCAGTTCTCGGCTCTTCAGTAATAGGAGCATTACCGTCACATAAAGCATTAATTGAATTACATGCCGGATTAAGAATCGCACCTTTTTCGTTATTACAGTTAGGGTCATCTCGCAGTTCAATATGCAGGTGAGGGGCATATGCATTAGGAAGGTATGTGCCGTTGCTACAACTTGATCGTCCGGATAAAGCAAGTACGGTTCCTTTTTTTATCTGCGTACCTGTTTGGCCGGCACTGTTGAAAATATGCTTATCGATAGCACTTAAATGCATATAAGTCGAGGTATAACAACCACCGCCCGCCTTATTATGCCGCATGACAACTACTTGTCCGCCGCCACCGAAGCAACTATAAACTTTTGCAATCCATCCGTCAGCCGCTGCCGTAACCTTGGTCCCTACCGGAGCACCGACATCCATTCCCTGATGTTCTCTATAATTTTCGCCATTAACTGTGTGATTATATGCGGCAGTCTTTGATGTCCCCTTACGTAAACAGGCTTCCTCAGAAACTCTGGTGTATTGATCAACAGGAACCGTGTTAATGCAACCGGATTGCATTGATGAAACACGACTGCCGGGGTATAATTGTTTTGAATCTCCGGCACCATGAATTTTGCAGGGATTAAATTGTACGGCACAAGTTTTTTCTACGTTGGCAGCTTGAACAGAAATGGCGAAAAGCAGATTAATTCCAAAACAGGCAGCTGCAAACAAGCCCACTCTGGCCGAAAACGTCAATTTGCATATTTTAGTCATCATTCCCATAGTTGCACCTGCTTAGTCTGCTATTCATTATTTTTGGGTTTATTGCCGCTTTTTGATAATGCGGATTTACCTTTTTGAAAGCCTTTTTTTACCATTCGCGCAGTTCCTCCGGCGGCAGCACCAGCAGCACGTGTTGCCTGATGAGTAACGACACCGCCGGCAAAAGAAGCCGCCTGAGTTACCTTTTTCTTGGCGAAATCAGTCATCTGTGTTGCTTTATGATGTATTGGTGAAGCACTTCCAAAAACATTATCCTTGAAGAATTCATCCAAATAGCCGGTTACCGTTGCGCCAACCATTTTAATGCTGTATACATACGCAAACATGATGATGATAAATTGAGAACCGGAAATGGAAAAGGTATTAGAAACCCAGACATGATCACTGGCTTTAATTCTGTCAAAGAATACAGTCAAGTCGCCTAAAGATGCACTGATGAGTGTCAGGGCATAAGAAACCGTCAATGCCAAAAAGGCAAACAGTCCGGCGGAACGAAAGATAATACTCATACATGACGTAAATTTATCTTTGGTCTTGCTAAACGGCCACAATCCTATGACTATCGGCAGAGCAATAATACAAAAACCGATTTTGAAACAGACATCCAGCAAATAATACCCGACACCAAGTGTCAACATAAAGCCGCAAAACCATATGGCAGCTCCGCACAACCATATCCAAATATCAGGAATTCGAATAGAAAAACCAACCGTATCCAAAAAATCACTTAGAGATATGGAACCGGCATGAAAAGAATGGCAGGTGAGAGCATGGCCGATGACCAGATTCGTTGCTACAGTCTTGTCGATTCCCTGAGTTAATGCCATTAATTTATTAATAACCTTGGCTGAAATCACTTCTGTCCCATTATAGGCATAATTAGTTGTTGTGGCGATGTTGATAATATCCTTATTGGCCGCCTGCATTAATCCGATGCCATAATCAGCACCGGCCATCAATAAAGGATTGACAAACAAATTGATAATAATTGCTACTCCGGCATTCAACATTATGTATGCGATGGTAACTTTGAACATAAAGATAAAGAAAGTATTCAAAATACTCATCGGTTCTTGATTGGTGAAAGACGAAACAATTTGTAAAGAAAAGACAGCCATCCAGATTAAAGACCCGATAATTAACACTTTACTGCCGGCCTCTCTTGTTAAATCATAAACTTTGGCACAAGCATTCATAAAAGTGGTAATCAGTGTTAAAATAATTTTGCAGGAATAACAGCTGCTCTGATATTTTTGCTGCATAGCGGCAATGTCGCAGGCAGAATTATCTAGAAGTGTTGTCTGGGGTTTTTTATAAACCTCGTGCAACTTTTCATAAGAATCATCATATGCCCCATTTTGTTTAGCTTTTTCGATGTCTTCATCTGTCATATTGGCTTTAATGTCTTCATTTTGTTTCTTTTGCCTGTCATAATTAGCTATCGAAGCTGTAAGATTTCCCGGAGTAGTTTGATCCATTGTTGCATGTCCGGCTTGGGCATAATATTCTGATGTTAGATGGCTGTTCGCCTGAAGGGCCTTTTCTTGCTTAATTTTATAATTCTTTAACAATATTTGTGCATTTGTATTTCCATTTTCTGCTTGTTGAGTCAGCATGGCAAGAGTAGCATCATTGTAATCAGCATTTTTCTCTAATATTTTACTTGCGGCGTAAAAGTAATCTCCCGTCAAGCCTGTAATACCGTGTTTGTCATCAATAGTCTGCATACTGTTAGGAAAAGCTTTTTTTATGTTTTGACATGTAGATTGAAAATCTTTTAACCGTTTTAATGCAGCTTGGTGAGATTGTTTTGTTTTTTCGTCTTTCGTTAAATATTTTCCCTTTTCTAAATCTTTAATTTTTTGATCCACATTGCGACAGGTCATATTGCTGTCAGGAATGTATTCTACAGTTGTTGGTTTGTCTTTGTCGTATCCGGATAATGATGTGTAAATAGTTTTGACACCGTCAATCGTCGTGGCTGCACCTTTCGCGGCTATGCCTGCCCCCATTTGTACTGGAGTTTTTATAGGAGCTGTAGCATAATCAATCCAATCCTCCCTTTTAAGGGAATTATCTATGGATTTATCGCCAATATTATCTAAAGCATTGGCTAATTTTTTTGAATCATCGCAATTTTGTTTGAATAATTCCAATTCGCCTTTTCTTGCTTTGGCTTGAGTGACACATTTAGAGTCATCTTTACAAATTGTTGCAATATCCAAATTTTGTAAGGCTTCATCTACATTTTCACAATTTACGTTCTGGCTGATATTAATGTAAGCTGATGCTTCATTGACAAATGCAAATCCGGATAAAAAGAATGTCGTAACAACAAATATTTTGAGGAGTTTGTTCATCATGGCATTATCTCCCCGCTAAACTGTTAATTTTGCTTTTGAACGAAGACACTTTAGCTTTAGCATTTTGTACCTTATTAAGAATCTTACGACCTGCTGCCACTTTACTTATGCCAGCTACAGCTCCAAAGGAAACCAGAGTGCCGAATGCCTTGGCTACACCGATAATAGCCGCTTTGGCTTTTTCATTAAATTTACCACGGGCATCGCCGCCTACCAGTGAGTTGGTAACCTGCTGAGCAATTTTAACGGAGGATGCTATCAGAAAGGCAATCATCAACAAACACATGAAGGGAATACTAAATTCCTGAAAATCTTTAGTTTGTCCTTCTGCAAAAATATCTGCATTATCAATCATAATTTGTTCCAGTGCCAACATGGAAATGGCAATCATTACAGCCATAAACATCATAAAGGCAGCGGAATTGAGAATGGTTTTAAAACCTTCACCTAACCATTTTTCTGTCGGTTTGAAAGGATATCCCATAATCAAAATCGGCAACATCACCACCATAATTGTAAATCTGAAAATGGTGTCAACCAGATAGAAAACAAAACCAAGTTTAACAAAAGTGAAGCAAGCAAGAATCATTATCCCGATAATTGTTGACATGAAACCGGGAGCTTTCATTATTTTGAAAGACATATTAAATCCAATATTCATGCGTTCATTCATGGCGCAAATCATACAGTTCATCATCTCCATGGGCTCTGTCGGAAAACCTTCTAAATAGGCCTTAGACATCGTGGAGGATACTTTACAGACGACAGCTTTGCCTGCCTCAAATTTGTCACCTAAAACGGTATATCCTTTGCTCTCTTGTCCGGCAGTTGATTGGGACAATAATTCACCGGCAAATTCCAAAAAGGCATTATAAATAGGAAAGATTGCATGATTCATGAAAAAGAGCAGACCATCCGTAGATGAAGCCAAATAACCGCAGGCAAAACATAAGAAAAATTTTTTAGCTATTTCATACCATGTTTCCCCGACATTTGGTTCCATGAACGAACTAACATGTTTTAACAAGTGAATCGACATCCAGACGGCAAAAGCAACCATCATGAATGTCAGTGCACCATTGGTAATTTTTCTGTAAGTTCCCATTGCCACACTGCCCATGTTTTCATAAAGCATGGTAATCATGCCGGTTTGCCAGCATTCAGCATGTGCTGTAGTTGTAGCTTCTTCATCAAAAGCAACTTCAGAGCTAATTGCCGCCTGACTTGTTTTGTGGGGGTCATCGTCTTCTGTAACCCGGCAGGCAGTAAGCATGAACATAGATACTGCAATAATAAGCAGCAGCTTCAAAATCCTGTCTATGTTCATCTTGTTCCACATAATCGTTACTCTTTAGTCATAATTATTATTGTGTCGCCCGGCGTCGATTCATTTCAGTCCGGATATACTCATTCTTGTAACGTTCATTCTCCTGTTTTACGTTATTAAGCTCAGCTTGGGCTCGTTGTGTATCTGCTTTAGCCTTATTATAAGCAGCCTCAGCTTTAACTGCTTCGTTGAACTGTGCATTTGCCAAATTTTCAAAGTTTTGTTTTTGTGCCGGTTCAGTCGCTCTTTCTGCTTTTTGCAGATATTCATTAGCTCTGCGGTTATGATAGTTCATCTTATTTTGAGCATCATTTTCCACTCTTTGGTTCCGTGCAACTTCTGCCGTCTGATTCTGAATCATCTGCTGTCCGGCTCTGCCGTTTGCCGTATTGTTATAATCATTTTCCAGTTGCTGGCGAAGTTGTTCCTGACCCTGAGATTGTTGTGTTTGCTGTGTGTTTGCAGTTCTGCTGCCGTCGCCACTGCTATGATTAGACGCGGATGCCTCAGTATTTCTTCCGTTTTGTTGGGATGACTGCTGTGTGCGGGATGCCGCATCTCCGGTCGGCGGAGTTTGCTGATTCGGAACAGTAGGATCCTGAGGTCTCCGTCCACTCTGAGTCATTTTCTTAATATGGCTTTGAGCAACCGTATCAGACGCAGATCCGCCGGAACCTCCCGGAAGCGGTGGAACAGGAGGCAAGCCAGCTGCAGTAGCTGCCAGGGCAGCCGCTGCCTGCGAACGTCTGGCTGTAGCATTTCCTGCTTTGCCGCTGCGGCGACCCAAGCCTACCATGCCCAAGGTTCTGTCTGTCAACCAGTCTTTACCTTGTCTGAGTTTGCCGGTCAGACCCGTTTTATCGCTGGCAGTTTGAATTGTTTTTAGGCCAAACTTAGCTCCACCCTGAACGCCTTTGGTTGCAGCATTGTAAGCCAAACCGCCAATTCTAGAGCCTATATTCGTGCTGCTGCCATGACCCATGCTGCCGGCTAAGTCAGAAGCTTGTCCTGTCAGTTTAAAGGCAAACAGACAGCAGGCAATAAAGACCAAGAAGCCAGAGAAACCAATATCAAGCAAATCTTTTAATTTTTGAACTTCATTTCCGTTAATAGCGCGCATAATTTCATCAAAACCGCCGTTACCTCCGGTTAACGATT
>CANDEX010000051.1 GCA_947383875.1 uncultured Azospirillum sp.
AAAGTAAAGGGTAAAATCAACAAATCCACAACTTTAGTTCTCAAAATCAGAAAATCGTTATCAGGCTGATAAAAGACATCACCAGAACTGAACTGATGACCTGTTTCAGAAAAGCCAGAATGGCATTAACCGTTGTATATTGATAGTCGACAACCCGTCCACCGCGTTTATAAACCGGACGAAACGAAAAATTATACAATACGCCGATAATTGCCGCCAACGCATAAAACTTTGCGTCAAAATAAACGGCTTCAATTTGCTCATAATCAAAATTGAAATACAAAAGAGAACCGATAACAATCCCTAAGAGCACCATCGGATCCCAAAACAGACCCGACATAAACAGAGCTTTCAGCCCGCGCAGCATAAATCAAGCTTCCTTTCCCCAAACTCTGCGGCTCAAAATATTTGAATCCGCTTTATAAGGATTCGGCCAAATGCAGCGACCGCGAGTTGTCTGTACAATCTCACCATTGCGAAATTGCGTCGTAGCCAATAAAGCAAGATTTCCTCTGCGCACATTAGCAGGGCTAACGGTCTTGTTTTTATACCAGTCCAGATTTTCCTGAATTTCTCTACGCATATAAAACTCCTCCGAGGGTATATCAATAAAACTAAGCTTACTCAATTAAAGTAAACAAAAGTTTAACAGGTTTTATATCCCTCTGTTATACAGTCTTTTTTCCTTCAAAACCTGCCGCATTTTCCAGAATGACAGATATTTCCGCATTCAATGCTTCAGCGAAAGCCGTATCATCGCTCCACACCCAGACCTGAATTTTAGGTTCAGTACCGGATTTACGCACCAAAACTTTACCCTTACCGCTAATAACCTCTTCCGCTCTTTTGATTGCGGATTTAAATGCCGGTAAATCAAATGCTGCCAACATAGCCTCTTTTGAAGCAAATTTACTGTCCGTCCGTACACGAAACATCGGTGTAAACAACGGAAACAGTTCACTCATTTTCTTACCGCTTTTCAAAAAGCCCTGAGCCAAAACCAACGCCGCAGCCAAAGCATCACCGGTTTTACCAAAATCCGACAACACAATATGTCCGGATTCTTCACCACCGACATTACAACCTTGCCGCCGCATTTCCTCAATAACATAACGCTCTCCGACAGCCGAACGCACGCAACGAATACCATAGCTGCCAAGAAAACGATCTAAGCCCGGATTTGAAACGATGGTTGCCGCAACGGCATCACCCTTAAGCCGCCCCTGCTCTTTCAAACATTTTCCCATAAAGGCGATAATCTGATCGCCGTCCAAACGATTACCCAACTCATCACAAACAATAATCCTGTCACCATCACCATCCACCGCAATACCCAATTGAGCATGAGCATTTTTGACTGTTTCAATCATTTTGGCCGTATGCTGTGACCCGCAATCCAAATTAATATTTTTGCCGTTTGGTTCATTTCCGATAACAATAACCCCGGCACCGAGACCTTTAAACACTTCCGGCATAATTTTTGAAAACACGCCGTTAGCACAATCTAAAACCACTCGCAAACCAGATAAAGGCATTGAACCTTCTGCCGCTTTCAAAACATTGTCCACATAACCGGCAAGTGCATCAGGAACCATTTCCGATGTCCCGATTTCATCGGGATTCAGATTAAACTTATCAGCAGCAATCGCGTCTTCAATTTGAGCCGTTGCATCATCAGAAAATTTGTCCCCCTCGGCATTAATCAGTTTCAATCCGTTATCCTGATAAGGATTATGCGAAGCGGTAATCATTACCGTCATATCCACACCCAGAGACGGAGTAAGCATGGTAGCGGCCGGAGTAGGAATAACGCCGAGTTTCAATACATCAACCCCAGCGACATTAAACCCGGCAGTCAAAGCAGCCTCCAACATCTCACCGGAAATACGCGTATCCCGCGCAATAGCAGCTTTGCGTTTATTCCTGCAGATAAGCTGCCCGGCAGCCATCCCCAACTTCAACGCAAATTCCGCTGTCATCGGGTAAACATTGGCAACACCGCGTACCCCATCCGTTCCGAATAATTTATTTCCCATTACAAACTCCTGACTTTATAATCTTATACTTTCTCAATCATATCTGCCGGATGAAAATACACAAGCCTTTATCGCAAATATCAACTCAACAGATGTGACTGATTGTTACAATGGCACTACATCCGGTCGCGCGCAGAAGAATAAGTCCCCAGCACATGAACATAATCAGAAAAAAACGACAACTCTTCAAAAGCATTTTTATATGCTTGCGTATGCGGATGAGCTTCTATTTCCGCATAAAATTGCGCCGAAACAAATTTACCGTCCAGTAAATAGCTCTCCAGCTTAGTCATATTAATACCATTGGTGGCAAAACCGCCTAAAGCTTTATACAGTGCCGCCGGAATATTTTTCAATTTGAAAATAAACGAAGTAATAAACTTGCAACCATCATCCTCAGGGACAGCCTCCTCGCGTGACATAATCAAGAAACGCGTCGTATTATTGGACGCATTTTCAATATTTGCCGCCAAAATCTGCAATCCGTAAATCTCCGCCGCTAATTTGGAAGCAATCGCCGCTTTGGTATTATCTTTCCAAGCCAAAATATCTTCACAAGATTTCGCCGTATCAATCCGTGCCACAGGCTTAATACAGTGAGCCTTAAGAAAATCCGCACATTGCGCCAACGCCTGCGGATGTGACGAAGCCGCAGTAATCTCTGATAATTGAGCACCCGGCAAGCCTAAAAGCTGATGCTCAATCCGCAAAAAATGCTCGCCGACAATATGCAGCCCTGTTTGAGGCAACAAAAAATGCACGTCCGATACTCTGCCGGCATTAGAGTTTTCAACCGGAATCATCGCAGCATCAGCAACACCTGCGGCAACCTTTTCCATTGCATCCTCAAACGTTTCGCAAGACAAATAATCCTGCCCCGGAAACACTTGCATCGCCGCGATATGAGAATAAGCTCCGGCCACACCCTGATATGCAATTTTCATCTTCATTGTCACCCTCAAAAATCATTTGCAATTAACCGCTTTATAAACTATAACATCAAAAAAATAAAGCCTGAATTTGAAAGCCTGACCATGAAAGTAGATATCTTTGATTTTGATTTAGACCGCAACCTGATCGCTTCGCAACCAGCCGACCCGCGCGACAGCTGCAAGCTTCTGGACGCCTCCGACGATAATCTGATCAACGATCGTATTTTTACCGAACTTCCCGATTTACTGGAGGAAGGTGACGTGCTGGTATTTAATGATACCAAAGTCATCCCGGCAAGACTTTATGCCATACGCGGTCAAGCCGAAGTTGAAGTCACGCTTTATCATCCGGTTGACGGCATTCGCTGGATGGCGTTCATCAAAAACGCCAAACGCCTGCATGAAGGCGATACCATTACTTTCTACACGGCTGAAATCGCCCCCGAACAATCACAATTCAGCGCGGAAATTATCGGTAAGAAAGGCGAAGACGGCGTCGAAATCGCTTTCACCTGCCCTCCTCAGAAACTGGCGCATATGTTGGAAACTTACGGGTCTATGCCTTTACCGCCATACATCAAACGCAGCAAACCGGACGCTGCGGACAAAGACAGCCTGTGGAACAGATACAGCGATAAAGAAAATTATCAAACCATTTATGCCAAATATGAAGGCGCGGTAGCCGCACCAACAGCAGGATTGCATTTTACCGACCGGGTTTTTTCGGCTCTGGAGAAAAAGGGAATCAAAAAAGTATTTTTAACGTTACACGTTGGTGCCGGAACATTTCTGCCTGTCAAAGTCGAAGATACCGATGATCACAAAATGCACGCCGAATACGGAATTATCAGTCAAGAAGCCTGCGACACCATAAACCTGGCCAAAGCGACAGGAAAAAGAATCATTGCCGTCGGCACCACATCACTCCGCCTGCTGGAAACAGCCGGAGATGAAAACGGAATTCTCCACCCGTTCACCGGTGAAACAAGCATTTTCATCACCCCGGGGTATAAATTCAAAATTATTGATAATATTGTCACCAATTTTCACTTACCGAAATCTACTTTATTTATGCTTATTTGCGCTATAGCCGGCACTGAGCGGATGAAAGCAGCCTATCAACACGCAATGACCCAGGGATATCACTTTTATTCATACGGCGACAGCTGCTTTTTAAAATGCGTAAATAAAATTTAAACCCTTATCCTGTACAATCCTCGCTGATTGGAAAGGATAATCCCGTGCGCAAATTCATACACAACCTTCAGCAAAGTTTGCCATTAGTACATAATGCGCAGCTGCCTGCTTTTATTTTCGGACTGGCTTTGCTGGGGTTCTATCTTTATGGAGATATCAGTTCGGAATCGATGCTGACTTTTCATTGCGCTTTTTTCATTCTGTCTGCAATAAGTTTCGGCACCTTAATTTATTTCAACCATCGCAAACCTGTTTTTTACCTGTTAATTACCGTCTTAGCTTATATCTTAATAAATGCATTCAAAAGGCTCTACAGCCTTGATTACTTAAGTTCGCCGGCATATCAAAACCTTTGTTTTTTTGTCCCGTTAAACTTAGGACTATTTTATTTTTGGCCGGATCGCCGTCTTCTGTCACGTTATACAGTTTATTGGCTGCTGTTAATCTTTGCCGAATACGCTCTGGCAGAAAAACTCACCTCTTTATCCCTGACTGTCGCCGTATATTTCTCAGCAGACACCATCAACCTTAATTCCTTAAGTATTGTTCTTTTTGGATTACTGACATTCGCCGCTTTCAGTCGAACAGTAACCAGCGGTTCAATTATGGACAGCGCACTGTTCTACGCCGGTTTAAATATCTTCGCCGGTTTTTACTATTCATCAAGCCCCGCAGCCTTAACCATTTTTTTCTGCGCTGCCTCTGTAACAATATGCTACGCCATTGCTAAAAACATTTACTACACAACTTACACGGATGTTATTACCGGCTTACCTGAACGCAACGCATATCTGAAACAATCCAAATCTTTCCCATTAAAATACAGTCTAGGCATCATCTGCATTGATAATTATGAACATTTACAACAAGTATTCGGCCGCCGCGGCATAAATGCCCTGACCAAAATGATCATCATGAGACTACAGGAAACTGACAACGAAAATCCCATTTACCGCTGTTCTGATGATGAGTTTATCATCATATTTAAAAACGAAGATAAAAAAGAAAGTTTTGAACACTTGGAACAAATCCGCCGTGCCATTGCCTCTACCGATTTTATGCTCGGAAACCGGAAAAAGGGATTAAAATTGACAGTGTCATGCTGCGTCTCTGAAAAGAAACGCAGCGATGACAGTTCTCTTGATGTTTTAGTTCGTGCCCGCAAAGCTCTGCAAAAAACGTATCAATTCACTCAGAACGTGACCACAAAGGCTTAATATACTTAACGGACAAAACAGCTATCCCGGCCACTAACAGCGGCACAGATAAAATCTGCCCCATCGTCACATGACCAAAAATAAACCCAAGTTGCGCATCCGGCTGCCGAAACTGCTCCATACTCATCCGGAAAACAGCATATAACACGGCAAAAACAGATGCCACGGTTCCGCTTTTTTCTCTCACAACTTTTGAACGCCACATCAAATTAAGAATGACAAACATCAATAAACCTTCCGTCAAAGCTTCATAAAGTTGGGACGGATGCCGCGGTACATATCCGCCGCTCGGAAATTTAACGGCCCAAGCCACATCAGTCGGCCGCCCCCATAGTTCATCATTTACAAAATTCGCCAAACGTCCGAGAAAAATACCTATCGGAGCATAAAGCACAACCAAATCCGACAATTTCAAGAAAGGATAATTAATTTTATGAGAAAAATACCACATCGCCAGAATAACGCCGGCAATGCCGCCATGAAAAGACATCCCGCCATGCCAAATGGCAAAAATCTGCAACGGATGATGCAAATAGGTATCCTGCCCGTAAAATAAAACATAACCGAAACGCCCGCCAAGAATAACACCAAGCGTAATGTAAAACACCAAATCCTCGATATTTTCTTTGCTTAACCCCAAATGATTTTTTTCAACATTTCTCTTCAATAAAAACCAACCGATTAAAATACCAAACAAATAAGCCATAGAATACCAGCGCACAGCCAGCGGACCAATCGTAAACATAATCGGAGAAATCTCCGGAAAATCTAAACCATTCATCTTTTTTCCCTCTGAATTATCTAATTTGTAAACATTATATTAATATAAAAAAATATATCCACACCTAAAAAATTCTCCCCGTATAACTTTTTCATAAGACTTTGATTTAAATAAATAAAAAATAAATACAAAAATTTTTTCCTGTGAATTAGGTGGAAAACTCCGGTAAGGGGATTGCCTAACGCGACTCGCTCATGCAATCTTACTTTCACAAGCCCGTGGTCGTTTTTGAAAAAGGTAGAGAAACTGATGAATTTGGCAAAGAATTATGCCCTGACATATAACCCAATAGACACTGTTGAACATTTATTCAGCACAAAATCTTATGAACTTGACCGCAGGACCCCAAACGAAGTCGTTGTCGAAGTGCAGGGAAAATGGAACAATATGCTCCTCTTTTTTGCCTGGGAGGAAAATATGCACTGTCTCCACCTTTCCTGCCTGATGGACATTAAAAGTACCATTGAGGACCGAGCCAAAATTTTTGAAATGCTGGCATTGGCAAACGAAGAATTATGGGTCGGCCACTTTTCATATTGGACAGAACAAAATATGCCGGTCTTCAAACATGCTGTCATCATTAACGACAACGAAGACAACATTGAAAGCAAAATTGCCCAAATCATAGATATCGCCATCAAAGAATGTGAAAGGATGTACCCGATTTTTAATGTCGTCCTCACGAAAGGGATGCCCCCAAGACAAGCGATGTATCCGATGATGATGGAAACCATAGGCCAGGCCTGATAAATGCGTTTTATTTTTTGAGTTGATATTTTTTCTGACATCATTTACTATAATTTTTGCTGACGATAAATAATCCAAAGTCAGTCTGTTTATGACAAATAAACAGCTTAGAACCAAGTGGTTCAGGAACTGTGAGAGGTTCCGTTAACAGCGGCGGTGTTAGTACCGCCTATAGATACTAACGCCGTTCTGGGACTTACCGCATATTACGGTGGTCGGGATAAGCCTTAACCTATTGGTTAAAGGCGGTTATCGCTGTTATAACTCTCTCACTAAAATCTTGACCACCGCCTTTGATATTAAAATAAATATTCCGAGGTCTCATATGGCTGAAGCTACCGCTCCTTCCTCTTGTCGTTATCAATCTCTCTCTGTAACCCCCGTTGATAAACACATCGGTCAACGGATAAAATTACGGCGCATTTACCTCAAAATGTCACAGGAAAAACTCGGACAATCTATTGGACTGACCTTTCAACAAATTCAAAAATACGAAAAAGGCTTAAACAGAATTAACGTCAGCCGTCTATGGGACATCAGTCAGGCCCTGCAAGTCGACATCAATTATTTTTTTGAAAATATACCTCAAAATTCGATAGATTTCTCTGATAAGCTCATCGTCTCATCCCCAAACAGCAAAACTTGTTATTCGGAAAAAGACTTAAAACTATTAAACCTCTTTAGCAAAATAAACAATCCGCAAATTATGCAAATTATAGACAAGCTTTTGAACACATTGGCTTTCCCCAATAAGAAACAAGAAAATGATTAAAAAAATACCCGGCACACAACCGGGTATTTTTATTTTCTCCAATCAGATTTCCGGAATAGAAGCTTGCATCCTTTTGCTTTCTTCCACCGGACAATCTGCTGACTGATTAATTTTCTCTCCGGCAATCACTTGCTTAATTTCATCACCGGTCAAAGTCTCATATTCAATCAATGCTTCTGCCAGCATCGTCCATTCTTTCTCTTTTTCACGCAAAAGCTTCTTCGCTCCCTCGTATCCTTCATTGACCAGACGCTTAATTTCCGCATCAACCAAACGAGCAGTCTCTTCACTCATATTTTTACTTTGCGTAACAGACTTTCCGAGGAAAACTTCACCGGAATTTTCAGCATACAACACTGGCCCCAGCGCATCACTCATTCCCCATTCCGTCACCATGGAGCGAGCCAAATTGGTCGCCATTTGAATATCACCGGAAGCACCGGATGTCACGGCATCATAACCGAATTTCATTTCTTCGGCCACACGCCCACCCATTGCAACAATCAACCGCGACATCATCTGCTGACGTGTAATGGAATAACGGTCCTTTTCCGGCAGCTGCTGAACCATACCCAACGCACGTCCCCGAGGAATAATCGTTGCCTTATGAATAGGATCGGAACCTTCGGTAAACAAACTGCAGATTGCATGACCAGCCTCATGATAAGCCGTGTTCATTTTTTCGCGCTCATCCATTGCCATAGATTTGCGTTCTGTCCCCATTAAAACCTTATCTTTGGCTTCATCAAAATCTTTCAATGTCACTTTGCGTTTATTTTTACGCGCAGCCAACAAAGCAGCCTCATTTACCAGATTAGCCAAATCGGCACCGGAAAATCCGGGGGTTCCTCTGGCAACTGTTGTCAAATCGACATCTTTAGCCAACGGAACCTTTTTAACATGAACCTTCAAAATCTCTTCGCGGCCTTTGATATCCGGATTAGATACCGTTACCTGTCGGTCAAAACGCCCCGGACGCAGCAAAGCCGGATCCAAAACATCCGGACGGTTTGTAGCAGCAATCAAAATCACATTCTGATTGTCATCAAAACCATCCATTTCCACCAATAACTGGTTTAATGTCTGTTCGCGTTCATCATTTCCGCCGCCCAATCCAGCACCACGATGCCGTCCGACAGCATCAATTTCATCAATAAACAACAAACATGGAGCATTCTTTTTCGCCTGTGCAAACATATCACGAACCCGCGATGCCCCCACACCAACAAACATCTCTACAAAATCAGATCCCGAAATAGAGAAAAACGGCACATTCGCCTCTCCGGCAACCGCTTTAGCCAACAAGGTCTTACCTGTACCCGGAGGGCCGACCATCAACACGCCTTTCGGAATACGACCGCCCAAACGCTGAAATTTGGAAGGATCCTTCAGAAAATCAATAATTTCCTCTAATTCTTGCTTAGATTCGTCACAACCGGCCACATCGGCAAAAGTCACCTTTTTATTATTTTCAATCAAACGAGCACGCGACTTCCCGAAACTCATCGCCTTATTGTTTCCGGAACTGGCTTGACGCATAAAATAAACCCAAACACCGATAAGCAAAATCATCGGAAACCACGAAATCACGATTCCCCAGAATGTATTAGAAGAAGTGTCTTCCGGCTGAGCTTCAACCTTCACACCATTTTTGCGCAAAGTTTCCACCATCGTCGGATCATACGGTGCATAGGTAAAGAAACTGCGCCCGTCTGTCAGTTTACCTTCAATATTGGCACCGGCAATAGTCACTTCGCTGATTTTTTTGTTCTCAGCCTCATTCATGAACTCAGAGAAAGCCAGCTCTGAAAAATTGGCTTTTTTAGCTGATTCGGTAAAATGATTCATCAGTGAGGAAAGCAGCAAAATAGCTACAATCCAAACAATAAGATTTCTTCCTGAATTCATTCGCGGATTCCTTAAATTAAAATGTTACCCACTAATATATAGGGTGAAGCAGGTTAAAACTCAATAGACATTTTGTTTTTTACCAACACTGCTCTGAGTTTATACGGCAAATCAACATTCTGATATGCGGGAAAACACTCGGTAAACTTTTTCCATAAAGTTTTAGACAACTGTTTTTTCAATCTCAATTCAGGAATAATCCATAATTTTCTGCGACTGATAAAAACGTCACAATGCCCCAAAGTCGCCCCGTGAAAATCCCCCTTAAGCCGCAATGCCAAACGCTCAATATCTTCTGAACGCGGAGTATAAGGATTACCGCCGACTTGTTTAATCAGTATCCGCAAAACCTGATGTATAAGCTCGTCATGCACCGCTGTCAAAACACTAATCGGCAAAGAAACGGCAACCTCATCCCACCAGACTACATTGTTCTGAATAAAAGCATCTCTCTGCTGAACAATATACTCATTGCTGCGCGCCAAAATACGCATCGTATCAACAATACGCTGCGCACTAATTCCTGTCATCTCCTCCATAATCGGCAAGAATTTGCGCATCCGGCAACGCAAAAAATCCTCACTTTGATTCGTGGGATCCTCAACCCAATCAATATGACGCTGAGATAAGTACGCTCTCAAATCATCTGAAAAAACATCTAACAATGGTCGAACAATTTTAAGCCCGTCTCGCCGACTAAGCTCGGACATTCCGCACAACCCCGTCAAACCACTGCCCCGCTGCAAACGAATAAGAAACGTTTCTGCTTGATCTTGTTGATGATGAGCCACACATAATGTCTCAACCTCATGAGCCTGACACCATCCGCACAAGAGAGCATAACGAGCTTCGCGCGCAGCTTCTTCAATTCCTGTAGACGGCTTCTTCCCCTGCCAAACCAAAATATGATGTTCAATCCCATACTTTGCCATCAACTGAGAAACATAATCCGCCTCTGCTGACGATTCTTCACGCAAACCATGATCCACCGTCAATGCAATAACGCGTCTACCCTGTGGCCGCAATATCTCGTCCAGCAAGAAAACCAAAGCCAAAGAATCAGCACCGCCGGATACACCTACAGCAACCCGATCTCCCGTAATATGCGATATGTTAATGATGTTTTTCAAATTTGTCATAGCAAGCTAAAATCACAAGAGTAAGAACCTTTTGCAATTTTATTTACATTTGAGTTTATTCGCTTCAGCCTTAGCTTTCTTTAACAACGCGGCCTCTGCCTTAGGAAACTCTTTGGCAACATTTGTCAGAGCTGTGCAAGCTTCTGCTTTCTTGCCAAGTTGGTTCATTGCCATTCCCAATTTATAGAGACTTTCTGCCCCTTTGGCACCGTTTTTATATTTTTCATAACCTTTCCCGAAAGAAACTGCCGCTTTGGCATAATCTTTTTGAGAATAGTAAACTTCTCCTAACCAATATTGAGCATTTGAGGCCAGCTTATCAGTAGAAAAACGATCCAGAACAATCGTAAAATTCTGTTCTGCTTTGGAATAATTTCCGGCATTAAAAGCTTCTAAGCCATCCTGATAAATTTTATTGACATCCTGCCCTTCAACCGGAGCCAGATCATCCCCTTTAATAGAGTCGCCGGTTAAAGATTTGGGAGCATTATCTGCTTTAGGAGCGGCAAACTTCGGCCCTTTAGAAACCGTTCCGGCTCCACCGTTAATTGGCTTACCCTCAATCATTTTAATTCGAACATCAACATCTTTATTAATCATATCCAAACGGTCATTCAAGGTTTTGATTTTATACCCCAGTTCTTCAATTTTACCGTTCATCTGACGCATCTGTTCTTCAAAATCACTCATCCGCACCAAAATATCTGAAGATTTCCCTGCCGGCAAGTTGCTTTGATCTCTGTATAATTGACGTTGCAAAACCTCAATATCTTCTCGCAGACTGTTGACTTCTCGCTGAGACGCATAGTTCCCAATGGCCTGAACAGGTGCCGCCAACAAACAACAGCCTAAAACAACTCCGGAAAACTTAACTTTATTCATCGCACGCATCCTTACACTGATTTATTTCAAATACTTGAGCATAATTTAATACCAAAATACCACAAGCTCAAGCACTAAACCCGATGTATCCACGCCTCGAATAAAAAAAGAGCACCTCCCAAACCGGAGGTGCTCCTTTGAACCTGAACGTTCTTAAAGTCGGTAATTAGTTACCAGCTTTAACAACGGTTACAGCACGACGGTTCTGAGCCCAGGCAGCTTCGTTGTTGCCCAGTACTGCCG
>CANDEX010000052.1 GCA_947383875.1 uncultured Azospirillum sp.
CTACACTGTCGTAGACACTCTTTCCCTACACGACGCTCTTCCGATCTGCAAAGATTATGCGTGACTTTGAGGAAAAAGGCTATGCAAATTCCGCCGATGAAACTGCAAAGGTCATTTCGGCCTATCATGATGTGGTTAAAAAACGCACTAAAAATAATTTTAATTCCGACTATAATGCCGCTTTTCAAAGAATAGACAATGCCATTGCGACACTTGCCAATAAGGTCTTTTATGACTATGACAAGAAGAGTTATGACTATGCCTATAAGTCTTTTGAAGAATTTGATCATATTAATGCTATTGTCGGTCGCCAACGTGTTAAACACACCTCTCTCTAACCTGCTTTGTGATTAGTTTTGTCCTCCTATTGCAATTCAAAATAAATTGCGATAAGTTGGCTTTATTCTGTTTTTGAACTATGCAAAGGACTATGTCATGAAAAAAATTTCGTTAATCGGATGCGGCCGCTGGGGAACTTTTCTGGGCTGGTATGCCGGAAATTACTGCGGTTTCGATAAGGTTGATATGTATGACATTCCGACATCTCCAAACTTTATTGAATTGCGCGACACAAGGAAGAATCCTTACCTGGCACTGTCGGACAATATGGAACTTCATGACAAAATCGAAGATGTTCTTCAAAATGATATTATTATCGTTTCTATCGGCTGCCAATATTTTCGCGGACTTTGTAAAGAACTGAACAGTTATGACCTAAGTGGAAAAACGTTTTTGCTGGCAATGAAAGGTTTGGAAACACCGGGTGCCGCAACGATGTATGACATTATGAGACAGGAAATTAATCAAGATATTCATATAGCCGTTTTGGCAGGGCCCGGACACGTTCAGGATTATATGAAAAAAGTTCCGTCCTGCGCGGTGATTGATTCTGATGAACCGGAAACAAAAGATATGCTGATAAAAGCATTGCAAAGTGATTTAATCCGTTTTTATTACGGTTCGGATCTTATCGGCAATCAGATTGGGGCAGCATTGAAAAATGTTATCGGTCTGGCCGCAGGTATTTTAGACGGCTTAGAATGGTATGGTCTGAAAGGCGCGTTAATGGCTCGCGCACCGATAGAAGTCGGTCGATTAATCAAACATTTCGGCGGCAATCCGCATACAGCATACGGCTTAGCTCATCTGGGCGATTATGAGGCGACATTATTCTCTCCTCATAGTCATAATCGGACTTTCGGTGAAAAATTTGCCAGAGGTGAAGACTTTGGTAAACTGGCGGAAGGTGTCCCTACCCTCGAAGCTGTTAAAATGATTGCCGATACACAAGGTATTGATATGCCGATTTGCCAAGCATTGTATCAGGTAATCTATGAAAAAGCCGACATAAAGAAAAGTATTCGAAATATGTTTAACCGCGATTTGAAGCAGGAATTCGAACATATTTGCTGAGGTAAGGATACTCTTATGGCGGTTGACAAGGTAAAAAGTTTTTTTGCTCCATTGGGAAAAGAAGTTATTGAATTGGAACAATCTTCGGCAACGGTTGAACTGGCCGCTCAAGCATTAAAAGTTGAGCCGAAGCGAATTGCCAAAACGTTATCTTTTGCTGTGGATGAGACTGCTGTTTTGATTGTAACATCCGGTGATATGAAAATTGATAATCGCAAGTTCAAAGAATATTTTCATTGCAAAGCAAAAATGCTGTCGGCCGAAGAGGTTGTAATAGCTACCGGACATGCGCCCGGCGGAGTTTGTCCTTTTGCACTGCCGGAAGACAGGCCTCGGGTTTATCTTGATATGTCGCTACGGCGTTTTCAGTCAGTTTTTCCGGCCTGCGGCAGCAGTCATTCTGCCATAGAACTTACGCCAAACGAGTTGTATAAATATTCATCGGCTATTGCGTGGATAGATATTTGCCATCAGGTTTAGCTTAGCCTCTCATTTTTATTTACTTTTGTCTAAATCCGAACTATACTATTAATGAGTTTAATTGCTCGGAGGATAATTAAATGACAACTAAGAATTTTACGAAGATGTTAAAAAAAGGAGCTATAGGGGGCTTAAAAAATGCCGCAAAAATTGGGGCTGTTTTGACTGCCGGAGCTATTTCTCCCGGGCTTGGAATCGGTGTCGCCGTTGCCCTCTATGCCAATAAAAAACTTCATCTTCAAAGCGGATTTCGCGCCGGGCTTAAATCATGGCGGCAGAAATCAGACCAGTCTTTGTCCCTTAAGGCTAAACTGTTAAAATTTCGAAATGCGGTCTCCATGGGATATCGCCAGGCACAAAGTGAGCGGCAACAAGAAAAAGCAGCAAAAAAAATATTATCTACCCCTATGCATCTGGATTATTTAAAACAGCAAGGCAAAGGATGGTAATCCTTATAATCAGAACACCACAGCAAAGATTATCAGCGCAGTTTTGGGGCGACCGTCATCATTTTTTGCATTTCAGACAAATCTTCCGGCGCGCAGAAAATATAAACCCCTTTTAAATGAAGATTATTGTCAAAATCTTCGGCTTTGACTTCGCTTATTTCCCGTCCTGATTGGAAATGATAGAGTTTGATTCCCACTGCATTGCAGATTGTCCAACCGGCAGCCATGTCCCATAAAGACATATGGCAAGTGTAAGCCCGCGCGCGGTGCGTTGCCAGATATAACAGTTTAACCACCGCTGAATAGTAATCAACAAAAACAAACTGTGACAAATCATAATCCGCGGTTAAAGGCGTATTCCACGGGTGACCAAAAATCATCGGACAATTGCGGCAAGGTTCTGCTTTGATAATAACGTCCTCTTCTTCCGGCAGAAAAGCTTGGCGCAATAGATGAACTTTATCGCCGTCATAATAAACAACTTCTCGCGTGGCCGGCATATACAATACTCCCATATACGGCTTGCCATGACGGAACACACCGACAGAAATGCCGTATAAAGCTTGCGCACAAGAATAAGGCAACGTGCCGTCAATCGGATCAATAATAAACTGATATTCGCTTTGAGCTATGGTTGACAGCGGTTTCTCGCCAAGCGTTTTTATACTTTCCTCATCGACAATCACATAATTCATATCAGAAAAACGGCGTTCAACAAAACTTTTAAATAAGCGACTTATTTCCAAATCCGTTTGCGTTACAACGGATGTCACTTTATCCTCTTTCAAAAAATTAAGCGACATATCAAGGTGATTTTGCGCACCACGGGCAATGTCTCCGGCCACACGCATAAATTCAAGCAGCTCTTCAATCATGCTTTATCCTTTCTTTTCTCATTTTTATGTAAGCATAAAGGCAGACATCTTAAAATCTCTTTAACATAAAATTTGTCTATTTTCGTATTGCACAAGACAAGAAGATATGCTATATTCACTGCAATCTATCTATTATTAACTTTATAATTTTGAAAAAATGAATGAGTTATTGCAACAAATGCGCAGCGAGTATGTCAAGGTTTATGGTAAAACCGTGCCAGCTTATAAGTACGCAATGATTTTTCGACCTTTCCGTAAAGCTTTTCACGGATACAAAGGATGTCGCCTTGAAAGTTCAAACATCATTTTTGAATTTTCCAAGGAACAAGATTGTGAAACAGCTTACCACATTATCGAAATGCAATTCAGAAACAGGCTGAGCCACAAAATATCATTTGCGTGCTCCCGGACTGATATTCGTATTTTTATCAATGATTTTATTGATGAGAGAGGCGAGTATCTGACGACCATGATTGACCTTGACAATTACTTCCGCGGCAAAGATGCCACGGTTAAGCTCAAGGCGGAATGCAATCTATACCGAGAAGGAAAAGACTGGCGCAATCCTGTCCTGGTCGATGAAGAAATAAAAAAAATGTATGAAAGTAAGCACTAACCCTTTCGCCCCTTAGCCGCATAACGGCCAAGGGGATTTTTTATATCTATGTATTTTCTTGCAATTTATGCAACCAATATTGTTTATCGTCTTCAGTTAAAGCTCGAAGAATCCGGCAGGGATTGCCCACAGCAATCACATTATCCGGAATGTCTTTGGTTATCACAGAGCCGGAACCGATAACTACGTTATTACCGATTTTAATTCCTGGATTAATCACAGTATTGCCACCAACCCATACATTATTGCCGATAGTGACCGGTTTACCAAATTCAAGACCGGTCGCGCGGATGTTCGCATCAAGCGGATGTCCGGCAGTATAGATGCAAACCCGTGGACCTAACATCACGTTATCACCGATTGTCACCGGACAGACATCTAAAATAATACAGTCATAATTAGCGTAAAAATTATCGCCGACAGTTATCGTAAATCCGTAATCACAATGAAATGAAGGATGAATATTGACATTTTCACCAACATTCCCCAACAAATCACGAATGATTTTTTGGCGATACGCTTTCTGATTTTCGTTGGTTTGATTAAACACATGGCACCAATTACGCGCCTCAAAGCGCAATGCGGACAGCTCTTCATCTTCCGCACGATAGAGTTTTCCCGCCAGCATTTTTTCTTTTTCTGTCATCTTCTTCCCTCTTTAAATATCATAACGGAGTATAACCTGATAAGCTTAAATAAACGATAACATTTTCAGATTTTAGACAAATTCATTGCCTTTTCCGCTCAATTATGATATGAAATACTCAGAACTTAAATTATTAAGATATGGATAAAAATTTTTGGAAGCATAAAAAGCTCTCCGACTTTACAGAAGAAGAATGGGAAGCTGTTTGCCTGCGTTGCGGAAAATGCTGTTTATCTAAAAGCATGAGTGAAGACATGATTTTCTTTTCAAATCAAATATGCAAAAATTTTGATTTGAAAACAGGAAAATGCTCCTGCTACCAAACGAGATTAAGTGCTACCTGCGCAAAAGTTGATATGCATCTTTTACGAACACTTCCTGAACTTTTGCCTGAAACCTGTGCTTACAGGCTGTTGCTTGACGGGAAAGACCTTCCCGACTATCACCCTCTAATCAGCGGTGACCTGCAATCTGTTCACAAGGCAAAAAAAACCGTGTTGGAAATACCGAATATTTATTCCGCCGATGAGCTGACAACTCTAGAAAAAAACATTCCTGAGATGTCATTTGACGAGATTATGAAGCAACTTGAGCGTTATGAACTCGTTTATATCGAAAAATATCGTATTCCTCCCGTGCAACACAGATAAAACAAATTCTGTTTTCATCATTAAACACCCTGATCAGATTATATCTCATCAGGGTGTTTTTTTTAGTTATAAGCTTATCTATCATTATTATTGAAGCGACTGACTGCTGTTGACAGGCGGAACTTGGCCTGTCGGCCTCTCCCATAACAAAAAACCGCCCTCTCGGACGGTTTTTTGTTAATTGGTGGGAGTGGCAAGACTCGAACTTGCGACCTCTACGATGTCAACGTAGCGCTCTAACCACCTGAGCTACACACCCTTTGTGCATTGAATATATACGGGATTCAAAATTTAAATGCAAGCATTTTTTTAATGCTTCTCAAAAATCTGTGAAAAGCTCATCTCATAAATGATAAATCGCAAACGAATATATAAGCCTGACAGAAAACACTATCTCCCGTTAAGCTTATTATAGAAAATTTAATCTTTTGAGGTTAAAATAGCTCCGTTAATTGGAATAATCCTAAGTGAAAGATTTTATCGTGACGGACAAACAGCTGCAATTTAAGGTCAATTATGATAAGCTTAAGATTTTTGACGAACATAATGTCAAAGATATTAAGTATCCGTTGGTATTGTCTGTTCCTCACAAGGGGTCGGTTTTTCCTGAAGAGTTTTTAGAAAACAGCCAGTGCGGTGTCAATGAGCTGCGCAGCAATGAAGATTCCTTTGTCGATGAGTTGGTAAAAGCCGCTTCTGATGCCGGAATGCCTATGATTGCCATGAACATTGCTCGCTCATTTGTTGATATTAATCGGGATAAAATCGAACTTGATCCGACTATGTTTTATAATCATCCGCACGCTAACGAAACCAATATCGGTGGACGTCGCTGTCGGGTCGGATTGGGCGTTATCCATCGTATTACGGCCAAGAATCACAACATATATGACGGTTTGCTGGACTATAATGAAGTTATTGACCGTTTTTGCAATGTTTATGACCCATACCATAAAAGATTGCAGCAACTAATAGATAAAGTCATCAAAAAATTCGGTTTCTGCATGGTGCTGGATTGCCACTCCATGCCTTCAGAAATCTGTTCTCTCATGCAAGATACGACGAAAATCGATTTTTGTTTGGGAACGCTGTTTGAACAAAGTTGTCCGGCAGAAATGCATGATGTTTTCAAAAAATCCTTAGAAGAATCCGGCTACAATGCAGCTGATAATTGCCCGTATTCCGGTGCGTATATTACATTTAACTATTGTCAGCCCCGCAAAGGCATCTACACCATGCAGATGGAAATTAACAGAGGGCTATATATGGATGAACGCTCATACAAAAAAAATGACGATTTTTCAAAGGTTAGCAATGAAATATGTCGCGCTATTCTTGCTTTGGGAAAATTTTTACTAGATTTAAAAAAATAATTATGCTATAAGCCCCTTGACTTTGGCACTGACAAGGTTAAATACCTGTGCAGTGCTGTGTTTGATAATTATAACTTATGATTACGTTACGCTAAAATAAATTAAGGGTAATCGGGAGTTTATATTTTAATATAACCAACCTCAAAATTTTAGATTTTAATCAGGCAAGACATAAACTGAAATTGGCATATTTGTTGCATAAGGGATGTTTGTGGCCATTTTGAGGGAACAGAGGGATGCGATATTTCGTATCAAAATATTTAATGTTTTTTGCAATCTTGCTGATGTTATTTCAGCCGGTGCAGGCAGAGGCCGCCCAACGTTACGCTGACGACACTTATACCTGTCTGAATGCCACAAAAAAAATTGAAAAAGAACAACACATTAAGAAACATTTATTAACAACGATTTCCAGTGTTGAAACCGGTCGTTGGAATGAAAAAGAGCAGCAAGCTCTGGCTTGGCCATGGACTATTAATGCCCAAGGTAAAGGACAATTTTTCAAAACCAAAGCAGAAGCCGTCAAAGCCATTAAAGAGCTTCAGGCTCAAGGGGTTAAAAGTATTGACGTCGGCTGTATGCAGATAAACTTGTCCTACCACGGAAAAGCTTTCAAAAGTATTGAAGACGCTTTAGATCCGCAACAGAATGTGGCTTATGCCGCACGATATCTGAAAAGCCTTTATGAGAATAACAATAAAGACTGGTTGAAAGCGGCAATGGCTTATCACTCAACGACTCCGCACAAAGCTTTGCGATATAAGAAAAAAATTGTTTCTGCGTTTGAAGCGGTTAAAATGGCCAGCAATGATGCGGATGATCATTTATTCGGAGACAGAGTTAAAGCTCAGGAAAAGGCGTTAAACGATGTTCGTCAAGCTCCTTTGAAGCTGAAGACCGCTGCAGTTAAAACAGACAACGGACGCAAGAATGCTGTTCGGATTGATGCTAATGCTTGGCGTGAAGCAAAATTGGCTGAGTACAGAAAAAATAAATTAATTGCCAGCAACTAAATACACTGATAAAACTTTGGTTTAGAAAGAGCCAAAGAAATGAATACTGCAATTAATTCGGTCGGTTTATATTGGCAGCCGCTGGGGGGAAATAATATTGACCAAATCAGCGGACATTGTTATCGATATACCGACCTTCAATTACAAAAAAACAAGAAATTACACCGAACGACAGTTATTGTTGATTTGGGTAAATTTGATAATCATCAGGCTTTGGGCGTTAAAAACTCAGCTGCCGCGGTTCCAGACATTCGGGATTTTCTCGGTAGCGGTAAAGATACGGCCAAAGCCATTTTTCTGACACATTCACATCCTGATCATTTGAACGGAATTATTCATTATCTGAAAGCAGGGTATCGTCTGCCGACGCTTTATGCGGGTAAATACACCTTTATGATTCTGGCAGATTTGTATCGTATTTATCAAATACCCAAAACTAAACGCCCAACGGAAATCGAAATTGTTCCAGGGGATGAAATTAAAATAGGCAGCTTACTGATTGAAGTTATCAGCAGCAGCCATACTTGCTTTGACAGCTTCGGCTTTATTATTAAATCAGCATCAGGCACGGTTTATCACACGGGAGATATGAAGATTGATCAATCTACCTATTTTAGGAAACCGACTGATCTTAAACGCCTCAGTCAATTATCTGATAAAATAGATTATGCCGTTGTTGATTTTTACGGTATTTATGATGATGGATTTGCCACAAGAGAAGCTGATACATTTAAAAGACTGGTTTCTATTTTGCGGCGTAACATGAGGCCTAAAATTTTTCTGCCTGTTTATCCGACCCATCCGGAAATGTATATTATCGCCTTTCTGGCGGCTCTCAAGCTCAAAAAAAATGTCGTCTTTTTTGGAAATCCGGATTTTTACGGTTATTTGCATCTCATTCAGCAATATGGAATCGACTTTACAAAACTTGCAGGAAATCGCATTAAAGTTATTTACACGCATAACAGAGAAGAAATTGCCACCCTGAATGACAATTATGTCGTTATCGGTACATATAATCACGTTTCCGCAGCCTTCGAGGCCAATACACAAAACAGCTTCGGCATTATTACAGCTGCAACATATTTTAATCCGCTTAAAGGACAATTTAATACACATAACATCTCATTTGTCAGCGTTGATGATTATCCGGAATTACAAGGTTGCGGACATGGCTATTGGCAAGATATTGAATATTTACACAGATTATTGCCGTCAACAGAATTCATCCCTACCCATACGCCCGGATTTGTGATTGATAATGTTAAAAATCTGGCTGCATTTTGCGGTATTAAACTTCTTCCGTTTACACCGGCTAATAATGAGATTTGGCGGCTTAATAAAAACAACTGCCAAAGAATGGCATCCTTTCCCGCAAAATGGTTAGCGGTTATTTATGATGATGATAAAGCTGATTTGAAAGAAGTTTTCCAAAAAGCAACTTCGGGAATCGGCTTCTTGAAACGCACAATTAGTAATCGGCGGTGTTTACGGCGTTTTAATATGTATTTGCAACAACGCAAAAAATTGTTATCCTCTATTGAAAATAAGGACGGAGCTTCTCATGCGAACGATTGAAAAATTCATCCGAGATTATCCTATTCGCAGTTATGAATGTGATAAAAATGGTCATCTACGATTAATTACATTACTAAATATCTTTCAGGATGCAGCTGACTGCCATGCTAATGAAATGGGGTTAGGATATGATTTTTGCCGCAGTAAAGGATTAGCATGGGTAGGAGCTAACTACCATATAAGAATCAACCGGCTGCCGAGATGGCATGAAACCGTTAAAATTATTACTTGGCCTTGCGAAGAACGCCGTTTAGGTGCTGTCCGTGATTTCAGGGTTGAGGATGAACAGGGAAACATTATTATTACAGCAGCCAGTCAGTGGATTCTTATCGATTTTGAGAAAAAACGTCCGGTTAGCCTAAGAGAACATTTACCGGAATACCGAATCATTCCGGAACGGGCTTTAGAAACAGATTTTGCTAAAATTCCCGAACCGTTGCAAGTCTCAAAACTTTCAACATTTAAAGTCCGTTATGATGATATTGATATTAATAAGCACGTCAATAACGCTGTTTATCCGCTTTGGGCAACCGAAGCCGTTGATGAAGATTTTCGACTGTCTCATATTCCACAAGAGCTGGAAATTACATTCAAAAAAGAAGGCCATTTCGGAGAACTGATTGAAACAGCGACGGCAATGGACGGTTTAATATCTCTGCATATTATTCGCGCCAAGGAGGATGGTCGGGAATTGGCAAGAATTCGAATTCATTGGACTGACGTTTAATAAAAAAAGGAGCCAAAGCTCCTTTTTTATCGCCTGTACTTCTTCGGAAGACGATTGTTCGTCAGTTCCAGAAGACGTTTGTAATAATTGATTTTCTCATCAATCATTTGCATCTCACGCAATGACATTGGTGCCATTCCGCTCATTTTCCATTCGGAAATACGCTTATGCAAACCATTCTGCAGATAAAAGAGGCGGCGAATACTTTGACCTTTCAATAAACGGCAAATATACTCAGTATCATTTTTTCTGTCGCCTAACTTGCGCTCAAAATCCAGCAAAACCTTTTGCCCTTTATGGTAATCCAATTCTTGCGGCGGAGTTGCTTCATACCAATACCACAGTCCAATAATGACTATCCCCAAGAGCAATAAATAACGCCAGTCGACATATTCCTGAGCCCAACAGGATATTATGATATATCCTGTAACAAAAATCATCTTTTTCATATTATATAATTTTAGAGAAACAATAATTTTTAAATAACTTTATATTACGGGTATAAGTAGCAAAATATAATATTTTTGTCAATTAGATAGATGTTCAAACAAAACTTTCCCTCCTAAAGCGATTAATATCGCTCCGGCAGAAACTTCAAGATATTTAGTTGAAAAGCGTTTAAAAACACAGCATAACTCGTATCCCAGAATAGCACAGGCAAAAGTTGTCAGGCCAATAATCACCGCAGACAACATAATTGGCGTATGCATAAAATAAATCGTCGCACCGGTAACCAAAGCATCAATACTTGTGGCAATTCCAATCATCAACAAAGCACGAGATGTCAACTTCTTTTCAAGTTTCGGTGTCTCTTCCGAAGTCTTATCCAGGGCATCGCTGATTATTTTTATACCTAAAGCCAGAAAGACAAAAAAAGCCAACCAATGGTCTATACTTTCAATATATTTATTCACGCTTCTTGCGCCATACCATCCTAATACAGGCATGAAAAACTGAAAGAAGCCTGTAGAAATCCCAAGTCTTAAGCCATTTTCAATTTTGTGTGGTTTTAACACCAGTCCATAAGAAAATGACACCACAAATGCATCGACTGATAATGCTAAGCCCAAAAGAAATATATCAAATAATGTCATATGCATTCTCCTTTATTCTGACTAATCAATAACGGATTTTTGCTACAACCTCAATATAATATTCTGCTTAATTTAATTTTGCCGCCATATAGTGTACGAAAAAGTCGTCACCTCACAACGAATTTTGCCATATTGTACTAATTTA
>CANDEX010000053.1 GCA_947383875.1 uncultured Azospirillum sp.
GTGCGGTAAGCGAATGTTAATTGTGACTTTGCCGTATTAGGCACTTCTGCCTTTGCGACAAATGCTGCCGATAAAACAGCGGACAGACTCAGTAAACAAATCGTCTTCATAACGCACCTCTCTATAACTGAAACCATATCAGTTAGGAGAATAACACACTCAACATATTTTGTCAATCAATATTGAGTGGTGCTGTTATTTTTGGCTAAAAAAAGAAGCCTAATTTTATTAAATAAAAAATTACGGGCGGTGTGTATAGACCGGAATTTTACATATTTTAATCCTGGTAACACCTTTGGTATTCGTATGTTTGCGGTATAAAAAACGGCGGCTTTTGAACAGCAACACTTGCAACTTTTGTTTTATGCCAAAAGTTTTATATGACGCAATTTGTAAGTTTTGAGCATAAACCAGCCACCCTAACACACGTTCCATTGCATGAGCCAGGGTTCCGCCCGCATGATTGGGAGCCGGTTCATCAAAATCATCCACGGTATAGTTCAATTTCAGCAGAGGCTTCATTAGTCCCGCTCGACAGATAAACATTGTTCCCGCTACAAATTTACGATCTTTCAGCGAGCACCCCATTTTCTGCATTATTTCATCAGCGCGGCGATTAGCTTCCCTATCCTCTTTTCCGGCTTTAACAATTAATTTCCAATGACTCAACATTCCGATTTCAGAATGCTGCTCCAATAATGACAACGAATTGTCTATTGCCTGTTTGTTTTTCATAAATCCTGTCAGGCAATCTCGCCATTCCGCGTTCTTAAAACTGCCGTATGGTAAATATGCCGGTTTGGGCAAATTTCGTTTAGTATGTAATTTTATCAGATAATCATAATCGCTCAAATTCACGGATTGCAAAACCGTCAAAAAAGGTGCTAAATCATATCCCCTATTTGCAACTTGTATCACTTGCACATCTTTCTTAAAAGCTCGAAGGCTCTCGTTTAGCACTTTATCATCATTTACAACCGTTACAAACAAATCATAGTCACGTCCATCCAATGCTCGGAGGAGTTTCAACATTTCCGGCAGCATATCGGTATAATAAAGATGAAGATGAACCAAGATTTTCATTTTTAACCCTTTGGATAAAACTATTGCAATACCTTGGCGATTGTAATAAACTTCTGCCAATAGTCAACTCTAAACAGGAATTATCTCATGGGCACCACGCTTTTTGCCAAGAACCTTATCCGTTTGCTGAAATTTGACCTTAAGTCTCATCACAAAGCCATCAAAAAATATGCAGATTATGAATTTATGCTGGATAATCTTAAATATGAAATCTGTGATGAAATCAAATCCTTACGCTTACCCAATGTTCTTAATCAAAAAGACAGTGTTGCTAAAATCATTAAAGACCAATGCAGCGTGGTTCGTTATGGTGATGGAGAGTTTAACCTGATGTTCGGCAGAGCTATCGGCTTTCAAGAATACACCCCCGAAATCGCCGCTCGTCTGACAGAAGTTCTTCAATCGAATGACCCACAAATTCTGGTCGGTATTCCGGATCGTTTTGGTTCACTTGCTGACATTGATGCACAATCTCGTGCCTATTGGCGCACATTTATGGCAAAGAACCGCTCACAGATTTATAAATATCTGAATTTCAATCAGACCTATGCCGATGCTTGTTTTACAGCTCATGCTATTGAACCGGACAACGAAAATGCGCCCAAAGACGAAGCTGAAATCGAAGCCTATTACAACGAAATTCGCAAAATCTGGGATGGTCGCGATATTACCATTATTCGTGGTGCCGGAACAGAAGTTTATGAAAATGATATTTATGACAATGCTAAATCCGTCAACTATATTTATGGTCCTAAGGCTCACGCTTTCCGAGACTATGACCGCATTTTAGCTGAAGCTAAGGCTCAGCCCAAAGACAGACTGATGATTGTCGTTCTCGGCCCGACTGCCACCATCTTGGCTTATGATCTTGCTAAGGCCGGTTATCAGGCTCTGGATATCGGACATCTCGGTAAAGCCTATGACTGGCTGAAGCGCAAAGAAAACATCGTTATCGGCAAATTTTTCGCCTCCTAAACCGAGGCGGGTAGCCGAGATAACAAAATTTACTCCTTACTCTGCCAGAGGGAAAGGCGTAGTTTCAATGCTGTCAGCCAACGACAAGAGCTCTTTATTTTACGGTTTTCATAATTGTCTTTTGTTTTCGTTTGGCGGTAAAAATCAGCGGCAGTTTCCGTTGTCAGCGGAAAGTATTTCTGGTAGTCAGAATCATCATGCGCCGCCCAGATAACGTTTTCTTTAACCACTTTAGCAGGCATACCCGCTGCAATACAATGCGGCGGAATGTTGCGGCTGACCACGCTGCCAAAGCCCAAGATACAACCATTGCCAAGTGTTACTCCTTTCAGAATAACAGTGCGCCGACCAACCCATACATTATCTTCAATCACCACATCTCTGTCATGATTTATTATTTTACCGTCAAAATCATAAATAGGGTGATAATCCGTATTATAAATAGTGGTATCTGCCAGACCGCAGTCTCCCATGGTGATTTTACCGCCTTTGGCAGCCACCAGCGGCGGCCAAGTACACCATAATTTTTTGGCAGTAACCGTTGCGGCTTCTTTTAATTCCCATTCTCCGGTAACAGCTGAATTCCCGCCTATCTCCAAATAAGAACCGTCAAAAGCCGAAACTTTCACATTCATCAACTCACAACAACGGCCAAATTTGACATGAGCATTACGAATAATAAACTGACAGCCCTGTAAATAGCATCCCTCTTCCAATTCCAGAGAAGAATCACCGTAAAGCTTAATTTTACTATCTTTAATAAAAACTTTTTTTCCTAGCTTTACGCTATTGTTTTTACCTGAAAAATGGATGGCTGAATTTTTGTAAAATTGTGGCAGCCCATCAATTATATTATTTTTTTTACGGTTCAGCATCATTTTACTTTCCTGAAATTTCCGGCACATCAAAATTAAATTCGTTTTTTATTTTTTCGATAATTTCCCGACCGTCATATTTTGCCTTACCATCGCCTTGATCAACCCAAACGGAATGACCGGAATGGCCTTGCCATGCATGATCATAATAGTCAATTACTTTATTGCCTGATGCAATAAACGGATCTGCAAATTTATAGCCTAAATCAACTAACATTCCGAACCAATAAGCACCGGTATCAGCATGTTTATACATATTTCCAAAGAAACTGCGGCTCTTTTCGGTAATATTCCGCGCATTTTTGACATTAACCATTGACACCCACTCATTAATTCGGCATTCGCGGCTATATGCTTGCTTCGGATTAAATTTATGGATATCTTCAGTTTTAGGTGACGGTGTCAGCGGCCAGTGCGGTGACGGGCGTTCACTGTTCATAATCTTTTGCGGATTGCATATTTCAGCAAAACGGCAACGCCAGCATTGCCCTAATTCACCAACCAAAGCCATTTTTTCATCGGCTTGCAATATTTTAAGATATAAACTGACAACATCCTGCAAATACATCACATCATCATGCATCAACATTAAATAATCTTTATCCGTATGATCCAGTGCATATTGATAACGAATGTCTTCACGGTTATGCGGATATTTGGAAGAATAAAAACGTTTCCAATTACTAAGCATAAATTTTAATGTCCGCATATATTCCGGACGATATCCCGGCACATAGACTTCTTTAATGCCTACATTACGAGTATTCACCCGAACATCAAGTTTCCACGGCTTAAAATATTCAGCCACCGCAGGGTGCGTATAAAGTTCATAGGCACCGTTATTAGAACAGTCATCATTAATATAGACCGTATCAATTAAATCTCCGGAATATTTTTTTAAAGTCATCAGCGTATAAAGCAGAGATTCCGGCTTTTTATAAGAGTTAATCGCTACATCAATTTTAGTCATACAAATATTCTCGCTAAAGTATAGTGTCGATTGAAAAACAAGCGGCAGGCCAAAGCTTTACGCCAGCCGAGAAGTTCCGGTTTTAACGCCCCCTGCTCATACAATGGCAAAACCAATTCACGGGCTTTTTCCAAAGACTGCAGACGCGTGGTTTTATCTTTCATTCGGCGCAGGGGTTGAGATATAACCGATTTGAAAATAAACCGGCTGATATAACGCTCCAGTAATTGATAATCATCCTTATTCTGCACCCGCTTAGATTTAAGAAAATAATCATAAAGCACCTGCCCTGCCGCAGCATGAACCCGAACATATTTGTCAGTTTTTCCCTGATTCATAACCGAAGTAGAACTGTCTCGGTAATAAAGCAAGCGGGTATCTGTATGCACAATATTTAAGACGTGAAACATTGTTTTGAGAGTAAAAATCGTATCCTCTGCCGGTTGGATATCTTTAGGAAATTCTATTCCCGCAATGGCGTCCTTTTTATACAGACGGTTCCACACCAATACCGACCCACCACGCGGATTACGAAACCAGAAACGGAAAGCATTATGCGAAAATTCAGCCGGTATCTTTTCTACATCATAATGCGGCGGATTGTTCATAACAAAATCATCCGGCACAGTTTCATTGGTAAACTCTGCCACATCGGCATTATATTTGGTAATCAGGAAATATAACACTTCCATCGCCTGCGGATGAAGCACATCATCTTGATCCAGAAGTGCCACATAAGGAGATACCGCGCTTTTCAGACCATGATTACGTGCCACGGAACAGCCGGCATTTTCTTGTTCAATCAAACGGAAACGTGCATCGGCGGCGACATATTCATTCACAATATCAGCCGTATTGTCTGTCGATCCATCATTGACACAGATAACTTCCATATCATCAAACGTTTGATTTTTGACAGAATCCAAACAAGGACGGAGATATTTTTCTGCATTATACAGAGGAATAACAAGAGAGATTGAGGGCATAGAAAAATTCCTTCAATTGCTAAATGATTTTTACTATACCCTTACATTTTTTTTATTGCAACTGCTTTTGCGCTATTCTCCCTCATAGCCCGGCAGTGAAATTTTGCAATTTTGGTAAAGCTCAACAGCATTTTTCAAAATCGCTTTCGCTTTTTCCGGACCAAGAAAAGTTTCGATAACCACTTCTTTATTTTCAAGAACTTTATAATCCTCAAAAAAACGCTGCAACGTTTTTAAAGTATGTGGCGGCAACTCATCAATGGAATTATAATGGCAGTATTCAGGGTCATCAAGGTGAACGGCAATGATTTTATCATCCATTTCTCCCTGATCAATCATCTTCATTACTCCAATCGGTTTTGCCCGCATAATCGACAAAGGAAAAACCGGTTCCTGTCCCAGAACCAAAATATCCAAAGGGTCATTGTCATCACAGTATGTTTGCGGGATAAAGCCATAATTTGCCGGATAATGAACCGCACTGTATAAAATCCTGTCAACTTTTAACAAGCCGCTTTTTTTATCTAATTCATATTTGATATTTGAACCGCGAGGCACTTCAATCATTGCGGTTACAATGTTCGGAAAATCCTCTCCACTATTGACCCCATGCCATGGATGTAACATATTTTATCTCCCATTATTTTCAAACAATGGGAGATAAAATAACTGCTTTATTCTAAATGTCAAAGCTTTTAAGAACGACGCCGTCTTTTCCAATGATGGAAGACATAAATAATCAATAAAACAGAATATAAAAATCCCAAGCCCCACATTACATAAGCTTTAATGGTTTCCCCGCTCCACTCACGGGTTATCTCATTGACGTTTAACGCACTGCCAGTAACGGTAAACTCCGCATCCGGATTTTCATGCAGAAGCGAAGCCGCAATCTGATAATCCGGATTTAAATAGTCAAATTTAATAACCAAATCATTATCAACTTTTTCCAAGTGAGCCGTAATTGCATCCGTGGTCGCCGTGTTATCCAATGTATAGTGCACAAGTTTGGCTCCTTCAGGGACTGTAATGCGTATCGGATCGTGCCCAATTTTAGAAACATCATTACCGGACAAAGCAGATGCCCCTTTATTATGCAGATATATTCTGGTCAGATATAAATCCTTATAATCTTTATCATGCACTTTCACGGCATAATCATTATCATTTTGTGACGAGATAAAAGTAACTTTTTCGGTTTCGTATTTTAGAATCGGACGACTGATATAAAATATATAATAACCGACGACAATACCGGTTACCGCCAAAATAAAAGCTCCTGTCTGGCTGGTCCAGAAATTCCAGATAGCTCGGCCGGCTGCCCGCCAATCTTTTCTTGCCTGTCTTTTGCTTATCATTATCCCTCACCTATTTATCATTTTCTTTTTGATATAATCATAATAGTTTTAATTAAAAGAGTTTCTATCCCAACATAAAAGTTATAAATGATGATAAAAAAACTCTTGCATTTGAAAAGATAAAGCCTTATAGAATAGAGGTTAGCAATAACAATCGGGATGTAGCGCAGCCTGGTAGCGCATTTGCATGGGGTGCAAGTGGTCGCTGGTTCGAATCCAGTCATCCCGACCAATAAAAAAGAGTCAGCTTGTCTGGCTCTTTTTTTATGAATTGGGCGGCAGATGAGAACCAGCGAGGAAGCTGGTTTGACAAGGAGAAGCAGGCGAGACGGAAGTATCGCCGCTCTTGCGACGACGAAGCGGCGAAGTGAAACGAGCCAATCCAGTCATCCCGACCAACCGCACGGCGGTAGCGATTAAGTGATTGTGTACCGTTAGAAAAATAATGTGCTTTGAGAGTCAGCTTGTCTGGCTCTTTTTTATGAATTGGGCGGCAGATAAGAAATTGAACTAAATTAGTCCTTGACTGTATTCTCTGCTTGCCAGCCTTTGGCGGCGCGATTAATACGGTCATTATATTCTTGATTTATTCCCGGAGATACTATCTTGCCGCAAACAACAGATTTACCGGCATCAATAATCTCCGGAATTTCCCACGCTTTATTTTCAAGCTTATATCTTGCCATATCTGCAAACAATCTGGCTTCCATATAATCCCCTAATTCGGAGATACGGATAGCTGGTTTGCTCTCTAAACGACGATACAATTCAGCAAATTGTGCTTGATGTTCGGGCAACACAAAAGCTTTACCGGCAAGCAGATTTTCAAAACTTTCTCTGACAATCGGATTTTTCCACCCACCGCCGAATAATATCATTTTTTCGGGTATTTTTAATTCTTTCGGAACCAGTGTCAGAGCTTGCACGGCAATATAGGCGGCAAAATATTCAAAGGTGTGAACGGCATTTTCAAAACAGATGTCTTGTTTTTCCATAAACTGAAAAATTTTCTCTTTATGGTAATATGCCGGGTCTCCTGATTTGGGCAACGGCAATTCATAATAGTTTTTTCCGAAATTGAACAGCTGCCTTAACAAGTCCGTCTCTAGTTTTCCTTTTTTGCCAAACATTCCATCGCGGTCGAAAGCTTCATTCGTATGACGTCGAACATAAGCATCCGTATATTCGTTGAACGGCCCTGCATCAGCGGCAATTGAAGCCTTACCGTTAATAATCAGGGCAAAATTCGATGTATTGCCTCCATTGTAATAACAACCATCTCCTTCATTGGCTGAAATACGCGCATTATGCGGCGGCACCAGCGGCGCACCGTCAAACCCGGCCATTAATGCATCCGAGCGGAAATCATAAACAACGGGAATCCCCGTTAAATCGGCCAGCATTTGTCCTGAACCGATTTGCAATGTGTAAGGTGATGTTTTTTCGTTCATCGCTTTGGACGGGGGATTATGATCAAGCGTTTTACCATGAAATCCTATGGCATCTATGGTGTTTTTATCTATGTTATTCTGAATGCACATTTCATTAATGCAATCAGCTATTTGAGAAACATATTCATCATGGATAGTTTTAAATTCCGGCAAAGCTTCAATTTCATTCCGCGTTTTATCAAATACCCGATGGCGCAAGTTTTCTATTTTAATCTGCATTTCTTTTGTGTAAGGCTTAGTATATGTGCAGATATCCTGCATCACATCTCCCTCAAACCTCGTCAGGACTAAATCTATGGCATCCATAGAATTTCCTGTCATATTCCCGATTATTGTATATGAGGCCATCTTTCCCCGCTCCTATATTATAAAATATTAGTACAGAAACAAAATTAACAATTAATAAAAATTTCTATAGCCAAAAAAATATTTTACGTCTATAATTATTGTATTGAACCATAAATTTCAGCGGAGATCAGAAATGTCTGGGGATATTACAAAAAATTTAAAAGGACGTATCAAGAACCTTAAAGATACTCTTTCTCGCAAAAAGGAACTGATTGCAGCAGGCTTTATGCTGATGACCGGAACTTCCGGCATTTCCAGTATGACACCATTTAACAGCAGTGAAAAATCCGGAGATGAAAAAGTTGTTCATCTGAAAGAAAATCCTATGGACAGTATTGTTCAGGATCTTCCGGCAGAACAAAACTTATCTCCGGAAGCGGCTGTTCAGGCTTTGGAAGAACGCGGTGCTTTCTTTGTGAACTATGAGAATTTTGTTAAGACAGGAGATGTTTCTTCTTCCATTGTTTATTTCACTCAAGAAGAAATGGCAGAAAAAGGGCTAAAATCTATCGGCACATCTCCTTATGACGTTAGTCTGGCGCGGGAAAACCATGCCGTTCTTACCGGAGACAAAGAAAAAGATGCTGAAACTAAAAAGAAAGCTTTCAGCAATACAAAAGGCTCTTTTAACGGTGGTTATCAATTCAATAAAAATAATATGGAAAACATAGTCCTTTGGGGATTAATTCAGAACGACAACCAAGAAATAAAGGACTTTTGCAAAAAATTTGTACGTCCCGGGATCGACATTGAAAAAGATCAGAGATTTGCCAAATATCGTAATCAATGGCAAAATGAAATGTCTAAAGTTAAGCAAGGAAAATATTCTGAAACTTATGCTGTGAATCTATTATGCAGAACAGACAACAGTAACCGTGCCTCGGCTCTTAGCTGCCTTGATGTGTGCAAAGCTAACTTTAATAAAATTTCTAAAGAAAATCCTAAAGCCAGCGAAGCTACGCAACAAGGATTCTGTGACAATGTTTATTTAAGAATGTCAAAATATTATAAGGATTTTCGCAATGCAAGTTTCACAGCAACTCCTGCTGCGTTCAGCGCGTATATTCATATGCCTAATTCTTCCGCCACACCCGGAATTTTAAAGAATGCGGCTTTATCCGAGCAACAAAAAGCCCAGCAAATTATCAATCGGGAAAGCAGCCAGGGTTCGCAAGGAAGAAAACTCATGGAACAAGCGCAGGCCAATATTTATAATAAAGGCTTTCCTGAATTAGGCTGCTTTAAAGAATGGGCTGAGCTGACCGGGCGTGATGATATTGTTCAGGGCATTGACAAGGGCTTGCAGTTGGTAGCGGCAAACCATTTGGAAAAAACTCCCGATACTAAAAATATGTATGCCTCAACATCTAATGATACCAGAGATGCTGCTCAGGCAATGTTTAAATTGCAAAACCAGAAAACTCTTTAATTATAACTTTCTTATGCCGCTGTTGCCAGATAGAACCATTCTGTCTGCGCAGCGGCTTCATGATTCGGAATTAAGATGTAGCCGTCATTCATGGCAATGACTTGTCTTCCGTCATCATATATTCCGATAACTTCCCCTGCGCTCACTTTATCCAGGTGTTTATAATTCTTTAGAAGCTTTCCGGCTTTTTCCTTAATCACAACTTTTTCTAATTTCAAATATTGCTTAGGCTGCTCCTTAAAGCTCCCCTCTGTCATTCCTAATTTTATAAGTAGATTATTTATGCTGACAAACGCCACCTGCTGCGCCGCCTCATCATAATGATAACCGCATTCCAATGTAATACAGGATTTACCGGATATGTGAGCAAAATATTCCGTACAATAATCAGTAATCGGTGCATCCTTGTATATTCCCGGCCAGTTACAGATAACATAAGATGCGGCAGCTGATGCAACCAATTTTTGATTCTCATCTGTCGGATAATCAAGAAAAACAAACGGCGGTTCTTCGGCATTATGTGTGGAATGTATATCTAGGATATAATCGTTTTTCAAGATTTCAGAAGCCACTTCATGAGCAAAATTTTCTTCCGAACCAGACGGGGTATCATACTGGCGAATCAGGCGGTTTAAATTTTTCTCTACGAAGCGCACTCCCTGCTCATAAGCCAGCGGATTACAAACGGGAAGTAATGTTAATTGTCCTGACTTCAGGGTAATTTGCTTCTTGTCCAGAGCTTTCTTTAACTTTAAAATGGCTTTAGTGCCGGCGGTCTCATTACCGTGAATCGCTCCAAGCAAAAGCAATTTCGGCCCGGGAATTTGACTGTCGTAAATATATTTATCTAACATAGTTTCTCCTTGCAAAAACCATTAAATTTGAGGGACTGTAATAATCACTGCGAACAAGCTGTAAAGCTTGGGAGGCAGAATTATAACCGACGGCAATATATTGTCCTGCAAACATTCTATTCAATGCTTTATAATCATTAACAGGTGTTTCCGTTTGTTCATTTGAATGATATAATGGCAATTTATCCACACGACGGTGCATTAAGGCGATGTCACCACCGTCAGAGGGATCGACATCGGCCCCCATCATGACAAAATCATTAGCAAAATATGGCCGCATATTCCAGATATTTTTACGGTCAATAATTGACACACAGTCTGTTGCCCCCAGTAGCTCGGCTTGTTTCATGCGATATCTTATCATATTCTCATTAATTCGATTACCGCGATATGCCGGATGGACACTATCTGCTCCGAAGCAGGCTGTATGAAGCTCTTTTCCCAGAAAAGCATTGTTTCTGCTCGGAAATTCCTCAAACAATTCTTTTCGGCTGCGAACCATACGCACATAAGACATGGCAATAAGCTGTCCGCCATCAAAAGCTCCGACAAAATGCATTTTGGGGTTATCCATCATCTGCTCATAATATGCGCGGTCATGCTGGTGAATAAAGCACTCCTGTCCTTTTTCCAGAGAATGATAAATG
>CANDEX010000054.1 GCA_947383875.1 uncultured Azospirillum sp.
GTAAGAATAATAGCTTTCATTATACACCTCTCTATAACTGAAACCATATCAATTAAGAGAATAACACACTCTAAAACCTTTGTCAATCAAATATAACAGGTGTTTTTTTCTTAGTCTAATCACTATAGATACTTGGGTGAAGATAATTGGAAATTGCTTTTGCTCAATGGGCGCACCCGATATATGGAGTAACTCAGATTATCTCCATTATACTTTGCAGGAGAAATAGATACGGCAGAATAGATATCCACGGTAACCACATGGTTCTATAATAGCTGCAAGCCTAATGGTTTGATCATACTCGTTGGCGAGGAAAAGTGTTGGAACAATACCTTGGTATTCAGCCCCAAGTAAACTAGGGGGTTTCTGTAAGGCAACAATAAAAAACGTCCTGTTTTATACAGGACGTTTGTAAAATATAATTCTGATTATTCAGCGGCAGGTGCTTCTTGAATTTCTTCCTCTACGGCAGAAGGAACTGTTTCTTCTCTTGGAGGGAGTTTATCTTCCGCTTCATATAATTCCTTATTAATATCATCAAAGAAGTGATGTTTAACAGTATCACCTGTTTTTATGCCGTGTTTCTCAACTTCTCCGGCGTTAAGTTCAATCACAACTGTAGCAGGTTCGGGGGCGATAATCAATTCTTCAGACATCGGAGTTGCTTTTTCTTTAATGAAAAAGATTGTGCCGTTAGCATTGACAAACAGCATATCCAAAGAAATGTGCGTATCTTTCATCCACATTGCAATTTGATTATTAACTTTGGATAAATCAAAAATCATTCCGCCGTCTGTTGCAAGTTGATGACGATTCATCAAACCCTTTTCCAATTCTTCAGGTTTTTGAGCTTCTTCAACAGTATATATAACATCTCCGTTTTCAGTGGAAATGACAAGATTTCCGCTTTCTTTTTTTGGGGAACAACCGGCAACAACCATTAAAGCCAGAAATAAGTTTAGAAATTTGCTCATAATCATCTCCTTTGGATTAGACATCAATTTTCCGAGGTTGCCATTTAGAAACAACAACCGGACCGTTTTGTGAAAGCATAACTTTTTTGCGATTATCTGAAAAAGCGTTATTTTGTTTATTTTTTTGCCCTGTTTTAATAAAACTGTCCACCACGGATTTAAAGTCAACAGTATTAATTGTTCCTTCGACGCAATTTTGTTTAAAAGCCGGGGAGGATTTAACAAGTTTTTCCAGGCGAGCAAGCGGCATAGAACCGTATTTCTGCCAGATTCCTTCAAGAAAAGTATTTATTTTTGAAGGGAACTTGACAGGAGGCATAAAAGGACGCCCCATAGCAAAGATACGTTTAAGATTTGGCTCAAAAAAACCGTCATGATTGCAGACAAACAAACTGGGAGTCAACATTTCCATATTGTAAGCCATGGCATAATGAATCTGAGCCAGAAACAGCAGACACTGCATATTTTCTGTCTCCAGATAAAGGCCGTCTTTTTCAGCACGGTTAAAAAACCAATAAGCGACATCAATTGCCGTATCCGTTGCCGGAACTGCCATCTTGCATCCTTTCATCACAATCAGGCCTGAATTATACACCACTTATTCCGTAAACACAAATATTTTTAATAAGTTAAGCGCGTATATTTTTTCTGTTTGTATTTATTTTTGTTCTTGTTTTAATCTGGTTATTACGCTATCAATATAACCAAATGCCGCCGAGAAAAGCGGACGGCAGTTATGGTTTTAGATGATTTTAATAGGGTTTATCAGATGTCTTTGTTAAAAAATATAAGAGTTTCGGCAGTATTGAGCAGTGCTTTGTTTTTGTCTGTTTCCTGTACCAGTGCTTCATTTCCTGAAATTGAAGACGAGTCTTCCGAAATTGCTTCAGTACAGGGGGAGCGTATTCTGAAAGAGGGCGACGGTCTGTTGAGCGATGGAAAAAACATCGCTTATGATGATGAAAATATTGTTGAGACTGTTGTTCCCGCTAAAACCACACCGATAATTGTGGCAGAAGCCGGTGACTTGAATAAGGAAGAAACAGAGCTTAATGATGAAGATGTTGATTTCTTTGGCGTACCTTTTGATCAGGAAGCTGATGCTCCGGCTAAAAAGCAAAACAAAACACCAAAGCCTTCAACTTCTGAAAAGCCCGCTTCTAAAGTTGTTGCCGCTGAAAAGGCTGCAACAGTTCCCAGCGTAACCTATTTGGCGGAAACTTTTTACTTTGATAACGGCGGTTCAGCTTTAGCAGCAGGCTCCAATGCCAAGATTCGCCAGATTGTTCGCGAGGCTAAGCGAAACAATGCTTTTGTTCGTGTTATGGGGTTTGCCTCCAGCCGTACCCGCAATACAGATATGGCCAGCCATAAAATGGCAAACTTTAAAGTATCTCAAGAAAGAGCCGAAACGGTAGCTGCCGCATTACGTCGTGCCGGAATGCCTGCTTCCAAAATTTTGGTTGAAGCCATGTCCGATAATCGCCCGGCTTATCTGGAAGTTATGCCCGAAGGTGAACGTTTGAACCGCAGAGCCGAAGTTTATATCAGCTATTAATTAAGGAAAAAAAGTGAGTTTTAGTTTTGAAAATGTCAAATCACTCGGCGGTAATTTGTGGAAAGCTGCTGTTATGGATGACCGCAAAGCTGAACTCATTTCCGAACGGTTTCAATTGCCGCCGCTGATTGCGCAGATTATTGTCTCTCGGGGAATTTTGCCGGATGAGGTTAGTAATTTTATTAATCCGAAACTGCAAACCTTGTTGCCGGATCCTTTTGTTATGAAAGGAATGGTCGAAGCCAGTCAAAAAATAGCTGATGCAATTATCTCAGGGCGCAAAATAGCCGTTATAGGAGACTATGATGTCGACGGAGCCACATCGTCTTCTGTTTTGCGACTGTTTTTGGAGAGTGTCGGCGTTGAGCCAATCATTCACATTCCTGAACGAGACGAAGGTTATGGTCCCAGTACGATGGCCTTTGATAAATTTGCAGCGCAGGGGGCGGACTTTGTTGTCACCGTTGATTGCGGAACCACGGCTTTTTCTGTTTTTGACTATGCGCGAGAAAAAGGCTTTGAGGTTATCGTTCTGGATCATCATGAAGCAGAAGCCAAATTACCCGATGTCTGCGCCGTGGTTAATCCTAAACGCTTAGATGAAAGTGATGATTACCCTTATTTAAAATATATGGCGGCTGTAGGTGTTGTTTTTGTGACAATTGTCGCTGTTAATCGCGAATTGCGAAAGAGAGGTTTCTACCAAACCCGTTCGGAACCAAATCTGATGGAATGGTTGGATTTGGTAGCACTGGGGACCGTTTGCGATGTTGTACCTCTTCTGGGGTTAAATCGAGCATTCGTTCGCCAGGGATTGAAAGTAATGGCGCAGCGGCGTAATATCGGACTGAGAACTTTGATTGATAAGGCCGCAATAAATGAAGCTCCTGGAGCTTTCCATCTGGGGTTTGTCTTAGGACCGCGGATTAATGCTTGCGGACGAGTCGGTGAAGCGGCTCTTGGCAATCGCCTGTTATGTATCAAAGATGAATTTCAGGCTTCGCTGTTGGCGGATAAACTGAATGAGTTTAACAGCCGGCGTAAAGAAATAGAAGGTTATGTGCTGGAAAAAGCAATTGAAATGTTAGAAGGGACACCGCAGGAATACCCGATAGCGTTTGTTTTCGGAAATGATTGGCATCAAGGTGTTATTGGTATTGTTGCCGGAAAGCTGAAAGAGCGTTATAATCTTCCGGCTTTTGTCATGTCTGTTGAAGATGATGAGGTTAAGGGGTCTGCGCGTTCTATTCCCGGGGTTGATTTAGGGGCTCTGATTATTGCCGCCAAAGAAAAGGGCGTGATAACCAAAGGCGGCGGACACACCATGGCCGCAGGTTTCTCGTTGGAGGAAAGCCGTATTGATGATTTTCGCCGTTTTGTAGGGGAATATGTGCAGCGTGAAATAGGGCATGAAGCCATAACGCCGGTGATTGAGGTTGACGGTGTGCTTGACTTAGCCGGCGTAACGGTAGAAATGCTTGATAAGCTTGATTTGCTGGAGCCTTACGGTGCAGGCAATCGTGAACCGAAATTAGTTTTGCCGCGCGTGCGTGTCAGTCGGGCGCGGATTGTAGGCAGCGGCCATGTCAGCTGCTGGCTGAGCACTGCGGGCGGCGGCGGATTAAAAGCAATGGCATTCCGAGTTGCCGATACGGCAATTGGTCCAGCATTGCTAAACAGCAATGGCGATTGTTTTAATATGGTTGGTGTTTTACGTCATGATAATTGGCAGGGACGTAATTCGGTGCAGTTTATTATTGAAGATGTCATGAGGGTTGAATGAAGAACAATAAAAATGTAACCAAAAGGGCGAAGAATATAAAGCGTATTCGCTTGGAGCGGGAAAAAGCTATTTTTATGCGTTTAGGTTCTAAAATAAAAGCTTATTTCTTTACCGGTATTTTAGTTACAGCACCGGTTTCTATGACTTTTTACTTGGCTTATAAGCTGATTTCATGGATTGATGTCAGTGTGAATAAGTTAATTCCGATGGAATTTCGTCCTGATAGCTATCTGCCATACAGTATTCCCGGCTTGGGAGTGGTATTATTGGTTTTGGCGATGATACTGGTGGGGATGTTTGCTGCCGGCTTTTTGGGAAAATTTTTCTTAAGTCTGGGCGAATGGTTGGTTTATAAAATGCCGTTTGTCTCCAGTGTATATTCTCTGCTAAAGCAAGTGTTTCAAACATTCCTGTCAAATAAAAACAATGCGTTTAGTCAAGTTGTCTTGTTGGAATACCCTCGTAAGGGAATTTGGATATTGGGTTTTGTTAGTTCTGAAACACAAGGAGAAATCAGAGACAAACTCGGACGGGAAATGTTGAATGTGTTTATTCCGACGACACCGAACCCGACATCAGGTTTTTTGATATTCGTCCCGAAAGAAGATACGATAAATATTGATATGACGGTTGAGGACGGAATTAAGTTCGTGATTTCGGGTGGCTTGGTAACACCTGAGTTGGCTGGTAAAAAAATAAAAAGAAAGTAATAAAACAAAGCCCTGCTGAATGCAGGGCTTTGTTTTATTGGTTAGGATTATTGTTTGTCGGGAAAGGCATATATTGTCCGACACCACCGAAATATTTGCGGAAAAAGCCGGGGTTATGGCCGACTGTTTCGGTTTTATCTTCACAAATTTCAATTTCTTTTCCGTTTCTTTTGGAAAGACGATCAATGGATTCAACTTTATTCTGATTGTTGAAGCGAATGGTCAAAACATCACGTTCAACTTCTTTAGGAGCAAAGAAAGCCACTTTTTTAATATCGGAAGACATATAAATCCAAGTATTACGATCCAGAGAAACAACATTGGACGGTGCGCCAAGAATGTTCTGAACTTCATATTTGCTTTGTCCGGCTTTGATACGTTCGATTCTTTCATTTGACGGCATATTTCCGTTATGGGTGATAAACATATCGCTGCTGCAGGCGGAAGAGAATATTATCAGGAAGGCATTTAACAAAAATACTTTGCTTATTGACATCTTTTAATCCTTACCGTTAAATCATATCTAAATTACATTGCTAAAACATATAGCATAAGGAAACGATTAATGCAAAAAAATTTTTCATATCCGTTGATAGTTGACGATATTGCTGCGGCCGAGAAAAAATATACCATAAATGCAACGCCGGAAGAGCTTGCCGAGTTGACGGAGATTCTGAAAGTGCCGGAAGTAAAAGCTTTTTCGGCAGAGATTTATACTAAAATGAATAAAAAAGCACATATGCTGAATGTTTGGGGAAATGTTTTCGCCGAATTGGAATTGCAAAGTGTTATCAGTCTTGAAAACTTTCTGAAAACATACAAATCAGATTTTGAATTAGTCTATGATACAAAAGCCACGTTAAAAAGCCAGCATGAGGAAGATGAAGATATCAACGGAGATTTACCTGATGTGGTAATTGGCGGCCAAATAGATTTAGGGCAGATAGCCATTGAGCAGCTGGCCTTGGTGATGGAGGATTATCCGCGGAAGGAAGGGGAGGTCTTTCATTGGGAAAGTGAGTTTGATGAAGAGGATGATAAAGCCCGAAATCCATTTAAAATTTTGGAAAAACTCAAAAAATAAAAATTATGCTTGCCAAACGGCAATTTTTTAGCTAGAAAGGCACTAAAGCTTTCCAAACGTCATTTTAACTGTTGATTTTAAAAATGAATTAAGGTAATAATGTCGTCTGGAAAATTGGTTTTTAATTAAAAATAAATTTTAGAGTATAGAAAAATGGCTACACCAAAACATAAAACTTCAACATCCCGCCGCAATATGCGTCGTTCTCATGATGCTTTGAGTGCAAATTCTTATCAGGAATGCCCAAACTGCGGTGAGTTGAAAAGACCTCACAATGTATGCCCGTCTTGCGGACAATACAACAAGCGTGAAGTTGTTGCTCAGGAAACAGCTTCCAAGGAATAATCCACCCGGCTTACCGGAATTTCTGAGTAAGTCATTATATATTATATGGAGCAGGTTTTGTCTGATAATCTGGTCATATCAATAGACGCTATGGGGGGAGATAATTCCCCCAGAGTCGTCATTGAGGGGCTGGCTATTGCCGCTAAAAAAAATCCCGATGTGCGTTTCTTGCTGTTCGGAGATGAAGGTAAAGTACTCCCCATCCTTAATTCTTTCCCTAATTTGAAAAAAGTTTGCGAATTGCGCCATGCTAATGAGGTTGTTCGTAATGAGGACAAGCCTTCACAAGTTATTCGTAACCGCAATACCAGTATGTATATGGCGATTGATGCCGTGCGCAAGGGGGAAGCAAAGGCTGTTGTTTCAGCAGGCAATACCGGTGCCTTAATGGCAATTTCAAAGCTGACACTCAAAACCATTCAGCGTATTCATCGTCCCGCAATAGTCAGCATTATGCCGCACCAAAATGGCAAATATGTAATGCTGGATTTGGGGGCTAATACCGAATGTGATGCTGTCAATTTGGCTGAATTTGCTCTAATGGGCAATATCTTGGCGAAACATGCGCTGGGTCTGGAAAAACCGCGTGTTGCTTTGCTGAATATCGGCACTGAAGAGATGAAGGGCAAAGAAGAAATTCATCAGGCAGCCAATATTATCCGCAATTCTCAGCTTAATATTGATTTTATCGGCTACATTGAGCCGCATGAAATTCCCAATGGTAAAGCAGATGTTATTATTTCTGACGGTTTTACCGGTAATATTGCGCTTAAATCCATAGAGGGAACAGCCCGACTGATTCTGCGACTGATAAAAAACTCGGTCAAAAAATCATTTTTAGCCAAACTGGGTTTCCCGTTTATGCTCGGAGTCGCTTTGAATTTGAAAAAGACTATGGATCCGCGGCTTTATAATGGGGCTATGTTTGTCGGCTTAAACGGATTGTCGGTTAAAAGCCATGGCGGAACAGATGCGCTCGGCTATTCTGTCGCTGTTGATAACGCGTTGAAATTAGTTCGTCAGAACTTTGTTGCCACTATTCGGGATGAACTTGAAAACGTTGATTTAGACTTATTATCTCAGGAAATTCTTTATGACTCTTATTAGATCTGAACTTATCGGATTTGGCCACTATTTGCCGGCTAAAGTCCTGACAAACGATGATATGGCCAAAATGGTTGATACCAATGACGAATGGATTAGCACGCGTACAGGCATTAAGTCTCGTCATGTGGCTGCAGAGGGTGAATTTACTTCAGATATCTCTTTAATTGCTGCGCGTAACGCATTGAAATCTGCGAGAATTACTGCTGAAGATTTGGATATGATTATTGTTGCAACCGTTACCACGGATGAGACCACTCCATCAACCGCGGCTAAAATTTCAGGCAAGCTTGGAACTAAACCCGGAACCATTGCAACAGATATTTCAGCGGCTTGTTCCGGATTCGTCTATGCCATGACAATGGCTGATAATATGATTCGTTTGGGGCAGATTAAAACCGCGATGGTTATCGGTGCAGAAACCTTGTCTAAAATCACTGACTGGACAGATAGAAATACCTGTGTCTTGTTTGGGGATGGTGCCGGAGCCGTTATTTTGCGTGCCTGTGAAGGCGAGGGAACAGCCTCTGACCGAGGTGTTTTGGCGACCAAGCTTTATGCTGACGGATCTCATTATGAACATCTGAAAACCACAGGTGGTGTCAGTACCACACAGAAAGCCGGTTTTATCAGTATGGATGGAAAAGAAGTCTTCAAGTATGCTGTTAATTCATTGACGCAAGCTGCTGAAACAGTGATGGAAATGGCTGGCGTAAGTTCGGAAGATATTGATTGGTTGCTGCCGCATCAGGCTAATGCCCGTATCATTGAAAACGTCGGCAAAAAACTGAATTTACCGGATGAAAAGGTAATCGTGACAATTGATCACACCGCCAACACATCTGCCGCAACCATTCCTGTTGCCTTGTCTGAGGAATTTGCCAATGGCCGGTTGAAAAAAGGTGATTTGGTTGTTTTGACAGCTATGGGAGCCGGTTTTACTTGGGGCGGAGCTCTGGTTCGTCTCTAATTGAAATTATCTGTTTAATACTCAACAGAGATACTTGTCATTACCGGGATTATGATATAATTCATTTTCATTAAATGATGTAATTAACTAATAGAAACTAAGGATAGAAAGAAATGAAAACAGTTACTCGTGCCGATGTTGCAGAGACTATTTATGAAGAAATCGGTTTGTCCCGGAAAGATTCCGGTGATATTCTGGATATGATTCTTGATGAAATGACTCAGGAACTGGTTAAAGGCAACGATGTCAAACTTTCTTCTTTCGGAACCTTTGCTTTACGCAGCAAAAAAGCCCGTGCCGGTCGTAATCCTAAAACTGGCGTTGACGCTGTTATTTCGCCGCGCCGCGTGATTTCTTTCAAACCTTCTCAAACGATGAGAAAAATCATTAACGCCTAAAAAATTGGGGAATAGGCATGGTTGTTAACAAATCAAAAGCCGCATTTCGTACCATTGCCGAAGTTGCAGAGGAGCTGGGAGTCGCAACCCATGTTCTACGCTTTTGGGAAACCAAATTTCCTCAAATTAAACCGATGAAGCGCAGTGGCGGGCGTCGTTATTACCGTCCCGATGATGTCGAATTGGTTCGGCGGATTCGTGATTACCTCTATGAAAAACGTTATACAATAGAGGGCGTGCAAAAGCTTTTTAAGGAAAAAGGAGTTAAAGCTATTCTCGGAGAAGAAATCCAAAAAGATTTCTTTGAGGAAGCTGTTACTGCAGTGGAGTTGAATGAGCAGAGCCGCGAATTAATTCTTAACCTGCGTAATGAGTTAAAATCCATGGCTGACGAGTTAGGTGCAGCATTGGCTAAGGTAAATGGTTAAAAATGACAAATAATAAAAGCCTCTGATTTTAGAGGCTTTTTATTATAAATAATTTGTCATTTCTTCTTTTTGTTTCCGGTTACTAAGCCAAATAAAAAGGCCAAACCGTTCAGAATGAGCTTTTTATCTTTCTGCCGCAGCGATGCCCAGAAATTCCACATACTTTTAAAGAAACCAACAGAGCTGTTTCCCTTTGTCTTGCTGCTTGGAGCAGTCTTTGAGGAAATAACGGGCAGAGGCTGTACTTCACCCCGATAAGGTTCAAGCATCATTGCAATTTCTCGTCCCGGCAAATAAGCCCCGTGAACGCGTTTGAGCAATCCGTCCGCTGCTAAATACAACGCATCGCCTCGTCCCAAAAGTTTTTCTGCTCCGGCACCGTCAATAATTGTGCGCGAGTCTGCGGCACTTGCTGTTTTATAAGCCAACCTGCAGGGGAAATTAGCTTTGATAACGCCGGTGACCACATCCACTGAGGGACGCTGAGTCGCTAAAATAATATGTATGCCGGCTGCTCTGGATTTTTGTGCTAAACGCTGAACAGCAGCTGCTGTTTTTTTATTGGCAGCCATAAGGTCTGCAAACTCATCTATGACACAGACGATATAAGGCAAATGTCCGACATCTGAATTATATTCACTGATATTTTTGACCATGGCTTCTTCAAACAAACCATATCGACGTTCCATTTCACTAACCAGATAGGCTAAGCTGTTGTCGGCATCTGTCATTTCAGTAACCACGGGGGCCAGCATATATTTTTGACGATTGTAAATGCTGAATTCAATCCGCTTAGGATCAATCAGAATAAATTTTAAATCCGCCGGTTTCTTTTTGGCAATTAAAGATAAAATAAAAGTGTTAAGTCCGACGGATTTCCCCGAACCTGTTGTGCCGGCGACCAGCAGATGCGGCATGGATGCTAAGTCGGCAATAACAGGTTTACCGGTTATATCCGTCCCAAAAATAATAGGCAAATCCCCTTTGAATTCTATAAAATCCTGAGAAGAGAGCAGGGATTTGAAGTCAATATTTTTCCTTTGGGCAGCGGGGACTTCAAAACCGATAGTTCCGTTTTTTTCAATAGCCTCCACCCTCAGTGAAGGAATACCAAGTTCGCGGGCAATATCGTCTAAAGCGGAAGTAACGGTTTTTAACTTGGTTCCCGGTTCCGGTTTGAATTCTATCAGTTTCACCAAAGGCCCTTCAGAAATGTTGCTGATTTCGCCGTGAACGCCATAATGTTTAAGAATTTCTGTAAGTCTTTCCATAATCGCCCCGTTTATTAGTTTAACATTGCTCAAATTCTACCTGTTGGAAGTTAAAATTTATATAATGTTTTAGACAAAAAATACTTGCAGGATATGAATAAATATGATACTTTTATGATGTCTTACAATTATTATGACTATGCATTATCAATGAGCAGGTCATTTATCATGAACTTTTTTT
>CANDEX010000055.1 GCA_947383875.1 uncultured Azospirillum sp.
ATATTGCTTTTCTTGACGGGGACGATTTTCTTGAGCCGGACTGTTTGGAAAAAGTATATGCCACTGCCGTAAGCGGAAACTTTGATACGGTTGTTTTTAAGCATAATTTGCTAGAAGGGAATAAAAAACGTGTTTGGGACAGCCCGGAATTTGGCAGTCTTGAAGAAGATAAGCTGCTTTATGCCTTTGCTGCCGTGATTTGGAATAAATTGTATCGGACGGCTTTTCTCAAAGAAAATCGCATAGCGTTTCCTTTGGGTATCAAAATAGCAGAGGATACGATTTTCAGCCTGGTATGTTTTTTCCATCATCCGTCTTGTGGTTTTTGCGACGGGCATTTTTATAATTACCGCCTTAACCGCGATAATTCCGCAACGGCAGATAGACGCTGCATCTATGGGGAAACAGCCGCTTATCAGTGTTTGGAGCAGATGGATGTTTTTCAAAAACAGCCGCTGGGCATTCAGCTGAAAATCGCTGAGAAGTTTCTTAGCGGAATTGAAGGGCATATTAATCGCTTTTTTTTGCATGAGTCTAAAGAATTTATGGCTGTCAGAAAGGATTTTATCAAACATCTGCGGAGCAAATACGGTGCAAAAGCTGTTCGAAAGCTGTCACATTTGAAGCAGCCAAATCTGTTGCAAAGGATTTTCAGCATTAAAAATTCGCCGGATAAAAAGTATAAAATAATTATGTTGTTGGGCATTAGGCTTAAGATAAAGAGAGCTTAATTCTGTTTGTTTTTTTTCTTTTCGGACAAAATATAAGATTGCCCGAATAAATTGTTTTAATTTAAATTAATTCAGCTATTATTTCTCTGTCAGGCTATCATCTGAGGAGAAAATAATGCCCACCCCGCTCGTTTCTGTTGTTATTCCTATTTATAAAGTTGAAGAATTTTTGCCCGATTGTTTAGAATCGGTAATTAATCAAAGTTATCAAAATTTAGAGATTGTCTGTGTCAATGACGGGTCGCCTGATCGTTGCGGTGAAATTTTAGATAAATACGCAGCGCAGGATAATCGCATAAAGGTTATTAATCAGCCGAACGGAGGATTGTCTGCTGCGAGAAATCATGGGTTACGCGAGGCAAGCGGCGAATATGTGCTGTTTATAGACTCTGATGACTGGATTAGCACAGATTGCGTAGAAAAACTGCTGTCCGCTATTGAAAAAAGCCATGCGGATGTGGCGGGCGTTCATGATATTTTATCTTATTATTCGCCGCAGAAAATTGTTAAAGACCGCATTTTATCGGGGCACAGCGAGGGGGCTTTTCAAATAACGCCGCAGCTTATGCGCCAAATGTGGGTTGTGGCTTGGGGAAAGCTTTATCGGCGGCAGCAGCTGTCAGATTTTAAGATGGCTTTTCCCGAAGGTTATATTTATGAAGATGAATATTTTCATCATGTGTTGCTGCCTAATTTGCATAAAATTGTAATTGCCGATGGCGGGGCCTATTATTATCGCCAGCGGGAAAACTCTATTATGAGTCAGAAGAAGCTGCGCAGCGGCAAGGATAATTTGGAAATTTTTGAACGGATATTCAAGCATTACCGTGATAAAGGTTTAATCGGGCGGTTTGATTTGCCGGTGCGGATTTTATCCAGCGGTTTTGTGAATAATGAAAATCCTGAAGCCTATTTTTCTAAAGTTAAAGAGCTTATCTGCCGTTTGGAGCTGACAGAAGAAATGCTGGGCAAGCATGAGCTTATGCGCGGGCTGTTTAACAGCCGGGATTTTCGGCAGTATTGCCGTTGCGAATCTTGTTATCGTGCCAAGCAGTGGTTTAAGAAGTTTCGCAAACGTTTGTTCCGCTTAAAAGTCGGGCGCAAAACCCATATTGAACTGTTAGGGCTGGTTTTGTTGCACAGAGCCAAAGGCGAACAAACTGTGTTCTTGGGGTTTAAGCTGTAAAAACAGGCTTGAAATATCAGCATATCTCCTTTATAAGACTCCTTAATTTATCTATAAAATTGAGGAGTTTTTAATATGGGGTTTAATTGCGGAATCGTTGGTTTGCCGAATGTGGGAAAATCAACTTTGTTTAATGCGCTGACACAGACGATTGCGGCACAGGCTGCCAATTTTCCGTTTTGTACAATTGAACCGAATACCGGTCGTGTGGCTGTGCCGGATGTCCGTTTGGACAAGCTGGCCGAAATTGTTAAGCCGCGGATGGTGACACCGACGCAGTTGGAATTTGTGGATATTGCCGGTTTGGTGAAAGGCGCTTCCAAAGGGGAAGGGCTGGGCAACCAGTTCTTGGCAAATATTCGCGAGGTGGATGCGGTTATCCATGTTTTGCGTTGTTTTGAAAATGACAATATTACCCATGTCGAAGGTTCTGTTGACCCTATTCGCGACGCAGAAATCGTCGAAACCGAATTGATGATTGCCGACTTGGAATCTCTTGAGAAACGTTATGATCAAGTGCAGAAAAAAGCTAAAACCGGCGATAAGGAATCGGTTTTGCGAGAAGCCGTCATGCGTCCGGTGATAGAAGCTCTGAAAGCTGGAAAGCCGGCTCGGACAGCTGCTCCCGCGCCTACTGAAAAAGATGCCTGCAAAGAATATAAAATGTTGCAACTGTTGACTTCCAAGCCGGTGTTGTATGTGTGCAATGTGGATGAAGAGTCCGCGGCTTCCGGCAATAAATTTTCAGAAATGGTTTTCAAAAAAGCAGAAGCTGAAGGCGCCAGCGCTGTGATTATTTCTGCGGAAATCGAATCGGAAGTAGCACAGTTAGAATCAGACGAAGAGAAAAAAGAATTTCTGGAATCCTTGGGACTTGAAGAAACCGGATTGGCCAAAATCATTCGTGCCGGTTATGCCTTGCTCGGATTAGAAACATACTTTACCGCCGGACCGAAAGAGGTTCGTGCCTGGACGTTTTTGAAAGGGTCAAAAGCGCCGGTTTGTGCCGGAATTATTCACTCTGATTTTGAACGCGGCTTCATCCGTGCCGAAACGATTTCTTATGAAGACTTTGTCAAATATGGTTCTGAACAAGCCTGCAAAGATGCCGGAAAAATGCGTTCCGAAGGTAAAGAATATGTGGTGAAGGATGGGGATATGATGAATTTCCTCTTCAACGTGTAAATGGTTATTTAAAGGTCGATTAGTGCGTTGTCATCGGGTCGAAAGTGTCCTCACGTAGGGTTTCTACGCTCCGGTACTTTCGCCCTCGACGCCTACTACTCGACTCATTAAATAACCATTTGAAGTTTGTTCTGCGGATGACTAATAAGAATTATCTTTTACATAACTATTTGGGGAGAGAAAAATGCGATTGGCTTTATTTCAACCGGATATTCCGCAAAATACCGGCACTTTATTGCGGCTAGGAGCGTGTTTGGACGTTGAGGTTGATATCATAGAGCCATGCGGCTACATTTTCTCTGAGAAGACCTTAAAACGGGCCGGAATGGATTATCTCGATTTAGTTAAATATCGCCGCCATCATTCTTGGGAGCATTTTCTCCAATACCGTGCCGAACATCCCGAAGAATACGGGCGAATCGTTTTGTTAACGACAAAAGCCTCCGAGCCCTATTATGATTTTAAATTTCAACCCAATGATATAATCCTTATGGGGCGCGAATCGGCCGGTGTTCCCGAAGAAGTTCATCAAACCGCTGATGCTCGCCTTCTGATTCCGATGAACCACAATGCCCGCTCAATTAATGTGGCGGTGTCGGCGGTTATGGTGGTGGGGGAATGCCTCCGCCAAACACAGATGTTCCCTTCTATGGAAGACTAGGGCAGAAATTGCAGGTCGGAAGTATCCTCACGTAGGTTTTCTACGCTCCGGTACTTCCGCCTTTATTTCTTACTATTCTTCACATATAAGAGAACATCGGATTTACTTCTATGGGGAATTAATACAGATTTAGCGAGATGGAGAAATGCTCATGTACTATTGTGTACACTCCGCTTTCTTCACTCTTAAATCTTATTACTTCCCACATATATGAAAATCCGTGGATGTTTTTATTTCTTTTATTCTCCGCATATTGGGGATGGGGGCTTCTCCTTTCCGGGGAGATATTGATTCTGGTTGGTTCTTTGTTCAGATATGCTATGACGAAATAAAATAAAGTTATTTTGTTTTTATTATCAACTTTTTAAAACCAAATTTTTATGAAACAGTATTTAGATTTGTTATCTGATATCATGGCGCATGGTATTGATAAAAATGATCGTACAGGTACAGGGACGCGTTCGGTTTTTGGTCGGCAGTTGCGTTTTGATTTAACAAAAGGTTTTCCCTTGCTGACCACTAAAAAGCTCTACACCCGGGCCATTATTCATGAGTTGTTATGGTTCATCAACGGGGATACCAATATTAAGTATCTTCATGATAACAAAGTCACCATTTGGGATGAATGGGCTGATGAAAACGGTAATCTCGGGCCGGTTTATGGAGCGCAGTGGCGAAACTGGAACAGTGAGGGTATTGACCAGTTGGCAGAATTGGTCAGTCAGCTTAAGCAGAATCCCGACAGCCGCCGGATGATTGTTACCGCATGGAATCCGTCCCAGCTTGGGCAAATGCAGTTGCCGCCCTGCCATATGATGTATCAATGTTATGTGGCTGAAGGAAAGTTATCTCTGATGTTATATCAGCGCAGTTGTGATTCTTTTCTCGGCGTGCCGTTTAATATTGCCTCTTATGCGTTGTTGACGATGATGTTGGCGCAGGTTTGCGGGTTGGAAGCTTATGAGTTCATTCATACTTTCGGCGATACGCATATCTATTCCAACCATTTTGAACAAGTTAAGGAACAATTGTCCCGGACACCGCGGACTTTGCCGAAAATGACGCTCAATCCTGATGTGAAAAATCTGGAAGACTTTGTTTATGAAGATTTTCATTTGGAGGGATATGATCCATGGCCGGCTATTAAAGCGCCCGTTGCGGTTTGATTTTGCAGCCGCTTTTATATGAGAAATAAAAGCCTTTCGAAGTTATTTCGGGGGCTTTTTCTTTAATTGACAAAATTTTTTTATTTTTAGACTAGTAATGACCTTAAAAATGTGGTATAGTCCGTCCCGTAATGAGAAAACAGCTTCTCATCTTTCTTCAGTTTCAGATTTAATACAGGACAGATAAATGAATAAAAAAACATCATCTGCTATTGCTTTCACTTCCGGTGATTATGTTGTATATCCTGCGCATGGCGTGGGCAAAGTTTCCGATATTTCCAAACAGAAAATTGCCGGTTCGGAATTAGAATTAATCGTTGTCAATTTTGCTAAAGACAAAATGACTCTGCGTATCCCGATGGCTAAGGCTGAAAATGCCGGGCTGCGTAAAATCTCCGAAGCTTCTACCATGAATGATGCTCTGAGTGTTTTAAAAGGCAAAGCCAAAGTCAAAAAAATTATGTGGTCCCGCCGCGCTCAGGAATATGAAAACAAAATCAATTCCGGTAATCCCGTAGCCATTGCCGAAGTTGTCCGCGATTTGTACCGCAATGAAAATCTGGCAGAACAGTCCTACAGCGAACGCCAAATCTATGAGCAAGCTCTTGACCGCCTTGCCAATGAGGTTGCCGTTTGTGATAACATTAGTTCGGAAGAGGCTACTAAGAAGTTGCTTTCTATCCTTGCAAAATAATTCGTATAATGGTCGAATAGTACAGAAATTACAGGTCGGAAGTGTCCTCACGTACTTCTATGTACGCTGCGGTACTTCCGCCTTTATTTCTTACTATTCGCCTCATTCTTCGAATTATTTGTATAAAATTGCAAAAGCTTTTCTTGTTATTTTTGGTTTCCTAGAAATTACTCTATTTACACACACTGGCCAAATTTTATTGTTGTAGATGGTCGATTAGTACAAAAATTGCAGGTCGGAAGTGTCCTCACTTTTGTCTTTAATTCCAACTAAAGTGGCTGTAGCTTTTATCAATACGTTATTAAAATTTAAGAGTCCCGGTAGGGGCTCTTTTTTTTGCGACTCCGATTAAGAAAAGACTCAAAATGCAAGCGAAAAAAGGGCTTTGCAAATATGTGGGGATAATATTGTGAACAAGTAAAGACTCAATTTGCGAATCACTATCGGCTTAATTATTAATAAATTATTAATTAATTCAGAAACGGGGCAGAATCCATGTTTGAAGAAAATGAGCCAGTTATGTCTTACTGTGATGATATTGTTATCACGGCGTGCCCGACATTAGTGGAAGAAAATAAGTCAACACAGGAATTTTTGTGGGGCTATTATTTCTGTATTGAAAATAATTCTTCAGAACGTATTCAGCTTGTTGGCAAAAATTGGAATATTACGGATGATAAAGGGCATTGTTACTGTGATGATTCTATGGGTTTTAAGGGGGAAATTCCCGAGTTAGAACCGGGCGAAAGTTTTGAATTTACCAGTATGGCTCCTTTGACATCTCCCAATGCGGTTTTTTATGGCAGCTGTAAGATTCAAAAAGAAGATGGTTCTGAAACCAAAGAGATTAATATTCCAACCTTTACGATGACCGCGCCGCCGCCGCAGTCTTATCATTTGAATTAATAAAAAAGCCGCTGTTTTAAGCGGCTTTTAATTTTAATATTCTTGGATATGGCTGCTGTTTTCAACGTACATATTCAGATATTGGTGGATATTACGTTCCATGCGAATATTAAATTCTTCAAACAGTTTGGTAACCATGCCGTTCCAATATTTTTCCTTTTTGGAAATGTCCGTATCCGCAGGAATAATCAGTTCGCGCCAAGCCTGAATTTCTGTTTCGGCATTTGAAAGTTTGTCCGGGTCACTGATGCGAATTAAGACGTTCAGTGTTGCGCGGTATTTCATGCGGTCTTTTTCAAACACTTTATCGGTTGGATCTAATTCTTCAGTTACACTGGCATCTTTGATGATGAACTGTGCAACTTTGTCAGAAGAGAAGTCGACAGCTTCCAAACGGTCGCGCGCCCAGGTTTTAGCAGTTTTTTCGATGGAAATCGGGAACAAATGCTCGACATTCGGGCGACGGAAAGACGGTGTGAACTCGGAAATAACTTCAACTTTGTTAACTTTTAATTTAATCGGGGTTTGGTTGTCATAACGCAGTTCGCTGTAGCGTGCCGGTTCATCGCCTTCATGAGTACCAAAGAGGGTCGAACAGCCGGCAGTCAGGCTGATAAACAAGGCAGCACATAATATTTTTCTGAACGAGGTCATCATTATTCATCTCTCTTAGGTTAATCTTTTGCTACACTATAATCATTGATGTTTAAGATTTGTTTAATGTGATGACCGCGAATCCCGAAAAAGAAAAGGCGGGAAAAGTATTCCCGCCCGGAGAAAGAAAGTTTATTAATTGTGCTTTGCCAACCGGCTTTCGCGTATTTTTTGGATTTCCTTTTGCAAAGCGTCATGCCGTTGTTTCATTTCGGCGGAGATATGCGGCTGTTCGTTATTTTTGGCTTGAGCCGTACCAAAATCGCAGCCGGACAAAGCCAGAGTTGAGAAAGCAAGTGCCGCAAGGGTTATATTCATCGGTGTTCTCCTGAAAATAAAGCTGCGGTTGATTTAATCTCTGATAAGGCGAAATCAAGTCCGGTGGCAATTTTTTTAATGAGCCAGTAATTCTCCTTTGTCGAAGCTGTAGATTTCACCACAGAAATGGCAGGTCGCTGTAATTTTGTTGTTTTCGCACATATCTTCAATGTCTTTAGCGCCCATTGCATGGAGTGTGTTAAACAATTTGTCGCGACTGCAACGGCAGCCAAATTGGTAGTCTTTGGATGCGGTGATTTGCAGATTGTTGGCATGGAACAGGCGGGTCAAAATCTCTTCGGAAGAAAGGTTGTTGTCAAAAATTTCTTTAGCTTGCAAACTTTGGGCAAAGATGACGGCTTCATTCCAGGCTTCGTTCAGTGCTTCGGCATCTTCTGAGATTTTTCCGCCGTTGTCCGGGAGTTTTTGCAAGAGGATGCCTGCGGCTTTCCATTCTTTTTGACCGTCGGCAGGCGCTTGTAAAAACAGTTGCAAATAGGTTTCAATTTGTTCGGACTGTTTGAAATAACGCAGGGCGCATTCGCTCAGCGTTTTGCCTTGCAGATCGACAATCCCTTGATAAAGGTCAGTATTCGGGCCTTGGTCAACGGTGAATGCCAAGTGGCCGTTGCCCATATAATGCGGAGCTTCCAGAAGTTCTGTTTCATCGCTTTTTCTAAATTCCAGCGCTTTATCAAGCATCTCTTGTTTGAAGTTGGCACAAGCGCGAATCCGCCCTTCGGAGGTGACATCAACAACAACCATGGTAACCGGTCCGCTGCTTTGAGTTTGCAGGGTGAACAACCCGTTGTATTTGATGGTGCTGGAGAGCAGAGCGCCAAGGGCAGTGCTTTCGGCGACAACTGCTGAAATCTGCCGGGGATATTTATGGCGGCTGAGAATGGTGTTGACAACTTTGTCAAGCCGTACCAAGCGCCCCATGAATGCGCCGTTATCAATGTGAAAAGATGTGCAATTATCAAAATTATTATTAACCACCGGAATTTTCCTTTATATACTAAATTAATCTAAGCAATATGTAGTATGTTTTGGGAAAATTTGCAAGTGTTGGAAGATGAAGTCAAAAAAATTCAGCGCCGCCCGGCTAAAAAAATTACAAAACTCCGCCTAAAAAATATCGGGTTGTATTATCTGGAGAGGTTTGAATCCTCCGTTGATAATTTGCGGCAGGTTTTGATGCGGCGGGTAAATGACTATGCCTATCAGAATCCCGGTTATGATAAGTCTGAAGCCGTGGCTTGGATTGAAGAGTTGTTGGCGGATTTTGAACGCTACGGCTATTTGAATGACAGCCGCTATGCCGAACTGAAAATCCGCGGTTATCTGGCGGCGGGAAAATCTGCCCGTTACATCAAAGGAAAATTGCTGCAAAAAGGAATATCCGAAGATGAGGCGGATACCTTATTGGCAGAACAGGAATATGATCCTGAGGAATTGGCTTTGAAGCTGGCAAAAAAGAAAAAAATCGGGCCGTTTAGGAGGGATGAGGCTGCCCGGCGGGAATATCGCCAAAAAGATTTGGCGGTGTTGGTGCGTGCCGGTTTTGACTATACCGTGGCGCAGAAAGTGTTGGGAACGACATTTGATGATGAGGCTTTTGAGTAGTAATTAGTCTTTTATGCAAATTAAAAGGTTGCAAAAATTTTAAATAACTATATTATGATAAATGCAATCGGGGTGGTAGCCGGTTGTGGAGCCTTCAAACTCCCCTAAGACATAACCAGCCTCTCTCTACGGAGGGAGCAGAGATATAAGCTTCTCTCTTTGGAGAGAGGTCGAATAATCTGGCTATCTTAGGTAGTTTGAACTCCCTCCACCTTTTCTGAGATTAAGGTGGATTTTTTATACCCAGATGTTGAGAGGCATTTGAATCCAATTCAACAGCTTACAAAGGAATTGGGATAAGAGCCCAGGAAGCTCTTGTTATTTACTAGACGGCGACGTTGATGTTGCATTTTACTGTACCGGCATCAACGTCGTTTTAGTAGATTTTTTACGAACAAACTGATATATTACATTTCGACTCCTATGGTCGAGATGTGTGTTGAGTTTTGCTCAATGCAGATGTTTTCTAGTAAGCATTCTTCCTGGCTTCTCGACCACCCTTTGAGGTTTTTGTGAGAATCAGTGTTTTACGGAGATGAAAGGAGTTTTTTATGGTGAAAGCTTTTACTCGTTCCGGCGGTGTTAGTCGCGGTCGTATGCCTGATGGTTCTGCTAATCCGATTGATAAACATATTGGGGCACAAATTCGCCGCCGCCGTTTGTTGCTTAATATATCACAAGAAAAATTGGGGGCTTTGCTGGGATTGACTTTTCAGCAGATTCAGAAATATGAACAAGGAATGAACCGTGTCAGCGGCAGCCGCATTTGGGATTTGTGTCAGGTATTGGGTGTAGAGCCTAATTATTTTTTTATGGAAATGGATAGCAAAACCGCCAATGAAAGCCCGCGGATGCTGCGCTATGACGGTTGTGGCGTTTTGCCGGAAATATCTCATGTTGAAGATGATCCTCTGCTTCGCGTGGAAACTTTAGAACTGATAACCGCATATTACCGTTTGAAACCACGGTTGCGCGAGTTGTTTGCCGAAACGATTAAACAAGCGGTTCGCACGGTTTAATACACGACTTTGTCAGATATAATCCGCAGGCCGGAGCGGTGACGCCGGCGGCGGCGCGCTTTTTTTCTTCCAGTATATGTTTGTTATTTAGTGATTTAAAGAGGGATGCATTTTTGAATGTCATTCCAGCTTAGACAATCATTTCGGCAAAGGTGCTGGTCATAGTCCCAGACTAAACCGTGATCCAGGCAAGAGTCCAATAGGTGAGCTC
>CANDEX010000056.1 GCA_947383875.1 uncultured Azospirillum sp.
AAAAACGGGCGCAATTTATCTTTGCCTGACGGGTCACCGATACGGGCAGTTGCGCCGCCGACCAACGTCAAAGGTTTGTGCCCGCATTTTTGAAACCAGCGCATCATCATCAGCGGAACGATATGTCCGACGTGCAAGCTGTCTCCGGTAGGGTCTGAGCCCAGATAACCAACCGCAGGTTTTCCGCTTTTTTCACACTCATAAAGATAGGTATCAAAACCTGTTTCATTGGTGCATTGATTGTAAAAACCGCGTTCAACCATGAGGTTGAAAAATTCTGATTTAAATTGGCTCATTTTCCCTTTCCTTAATATCAAATAAAACGGCATTAAACTGCCGCAGTTTCATAAATTCTTAACAGATATTACCATATAATTCCGACAATGCAATAACGGAGGTAATTTTTTTTGCAATGACCATTATCAAACCTGTAAAAGCACTGGGTCTGCTGAGTACTTCTTCTTTAGAGGGAGTTTACGCGGTTATGCTGAGTACGGATGGTGTTGATGTTTTTGAATATGGTCATTTGCTGCATATCCCCTATGACGAAACATTACGAGAGAAAATCCGCCCGCTTTTGGGGTGTTGCCCTTATACGCCGGAAGCCGTTGCTGAGTTTGAAGCTGTTAATCGTGAGTTGACGGAATTTCATGCTGAAATAGTCAAAGAATATGTGTCGTCTTATGGAGAAATTGATATTATCGGTTATGAAGGAATAACTGTGGCAAATCTCGCAGGGGAGCATAATATCTGCCTGCTGGGCGACGGACAGCTTTTAGCTGAATTAACAGGCATTCGAGTGGTAAATAATTTTCATAATGCCGATTTACGAGCCGGCGGGCAGGGGTCGCCGTTAGAGCCTGTTTACTTTAATGCCCTTTGTGCGGATATGGGAAAACCTTTGGCCGTTGTCAATATCTCCGGAATAACCAGAGTAACCTGGATTGGCACTTATGGTGAAATGATGGCTTTTGATATAGGCCCCGGCAATGCCGCAATTGATGAATGGGTGCGCAAACATGGCGGTATGAATATGGACTATAACGGCAAACTGGCAATTACCGGAAAAGTCAATGAACAGATTGTCGCGACGATGATGCGCCATAAATATTTTGCCAAATATCCGCCTAAATCTACGGAACGGAGAGCCTTTGTTGAAAAATTAGAACACCTTGAAGGTCTGAGCCTTGAAGACGGTGCTGCGACAGCAACAGCATTTGTTGCGGAGGCGATAGCTTATTCGCTGTTGCTCTATCTGCCGGAAGCTCCGAAAATATTGTTAGTTTGCGGCGGAGGAGCCAAAAACCCGACAATTTTAAGATTTTTACGTCAACGTCTGCCGGACATGATAATCCACACGGCAGCAGAAGAAGGATTGAATACCAATTCACTTCCGGCGCAGGCTTTTGCTTACCTTGCAGTTCGACGGCTTTATTATTTACCGGTAACTTTCCCGGCCACAACCGGCGTACCGGAACCGATGGTTTGCGGAGAAATCTGTGAACCTTAATATGACAGAATTAAATAATTATTATGAAATTAAAAAAACAATAAAAATGGAAAATTTTGAAGATAACCGCCGCTATGATGAAGATCAGCAGCCGCACCAGCATTCCGCTTATGAATGTTTTATTATTTTTATGTTTGTGATTGCCATGGCTTATATGTTTATTTTCGGAGAAACTCAAATTTCTTAGAACACAAAGCCAAACTTGGATAATAGGCTGCGCTCAAGCTTATTAATAAAGAAACCCCGCCCGGAAAGTCTTACCGCCGCGGGGTTTTATAATTTTTTTCGGTTCTGCAAATCTGAAGCTTTTTTAACATTTTAGTTTATAGCTTCTTATTTTAATTAAATTCTGTTTGACTCGCTGGGATTCTTGTATTAGCATTTACCCGAATTAACAATTTCTGCAATAAAAATGATGACAATTTTAAACATACCTTTCATTCCTTACATTATTATCCCTTAGGGGATACATCATTTTTCATACATATTCATACCAATTCACAACAAGATAAATAATTTTAAGGTGTTTAAACATGACTAAACATTACGCTGACGTAAAGGCGAAAGCCGACTTTGTTGAGCTTGAGAAAGAAGTGCTCAAATTCTGGGAAGAAAATAAAACTTTTGAAAAATCAGTACAAAATCGTGACGGAGCTGCCGAATTTGTTTTTTATGACGGCCCGCCGTTTGCCAACGGAACCCCTCACTACGGCCATATCATGGTATCTTATGTTAAAGATGTCGTTGCCCGTTTCCAGACAATGAACGGCAAGAAAGTCGAACGTCGCCTGGGATGGGACTGCCATGGCCTGCCGGCAGAAATGTCTGCTGAAAAACAGCTGGGTGTCTCCGGTCGTAAACAGATTGAAGAATATGGCATTGAAAAGTTTAACGACTTCTGCCGTTCCGATGTGCTTAAATATTCCGATATTTGGGTGGATATGTTCAAACGCATTGGTCGCTGGGTTGATTTTAACCATGATTACAAAACCATGGATTTGCCTTTTATGGAAAGTGTTATTTCCAATTTTAAACAGCTGTATGACAAAGGTCTTGTTTATGAAGATTACCGCGTGCTGCCTTATTCGTGGTGCGCTGAAACCCCGCTGTCAAACTTTGAAGTCAATCAGGGCTATCAGGATAAAACCGATAACGCGATTACGGTAATGTTCAAGCTTGAAAACGGTATGAATATTCTGGTTTGGACAACCACACCATGGACTTTGCCGTCAAACTTAATGCTGGCTGTCGGTAAAGATATCGACTATGCTGTCATGGAAGAAAACGGACAGAAATACGTTTTGGCGCAGGCTTTGCTCGGTCGCTACAAAAAGCAATTGGAGAATGCCGCTCAAACCGGAACCATTAAAGGCAGCGAGTTAATCGGCTTGAGCTATGAACCGATGTTCCCCTATTTTAAACACCTCAAAGATAAAGGTGCCTTTAAGGTATTGTGTGGTGAATTTGTATCAACAGAAGACGGAACAGGTGTTGTCCATATCGCGCCGGGATTTGGTCAGGATGACTTTGATGCCTGTCGAGCTTATGATGATAATTTCCCTGTTGTCTGCCCGGTTGATGAAGCCGGAAAATTCACTGCCGAAGTACCTGATTATCAGGGGAAACAAGTTTTTGAAACCAATGAACCGATTATGCAGTTGCTGAAAGAAAAGGGCATTCTGGTTAAAAAAGAGCAATATACGCACTCTTATCCTTTCTGCTGGCGAACAGATACGCCGCTGATTTATAAAGCGATGTCCAGCTGGTTTGTGAAAGTAACCGATTTCCGCGATGATATGGTTAAAAACAACCAACAGATAAATTGGGTGCCGGAACATATTAAAGACGGTCGTTTCGGTAAATGGCTGGAAGGTGCTCGAGATTGGTCGATTTCCCGCAACCGTTTCTGGGGAACGCCAATTCCGGTCTGGAAATCAGATAATCCGAAGTTCCCGCGGATTGATGTTTTTGGTTCTATTGCCGAGATTAAGGAAAAGACCGGTTTTGAGATTAGTAATCTGCATAAGCCCTATATTGATGATGTTATTTATCCGAACCCGGATGATCCCTCCGGTCAAACCATGATGCGCCGCGTGAGTGATGTTTTTGACTGTTGGTTTGAATCCGGTTCTATGCCTTATGCACAGGTTCATTATCCTTTTGAAAACAAAGAATGGTTTGAAAATCATTTCCCTGCAGATTTCATCGTGGAAGCGGTGGATCAGACCCGTGGTTGGTTTTATACACTGACTGTGCTGTCAACGGCTTTGCACAACCGCCCAGCATTTAAGAATTGTATTTGTACCGGTTTGTTGATGGCTGAAGGCGGGCAGAAATTGTCCAAACGCTTGAAAAACTACCCTGACCCGAACGAGGTTTTGGACACCATTGGTTCGGATGCTCTGCGGTGGTTCTTAGTGTCGTCACCTGTTTTAAAAGGCGGAAACCTTGCGGTTGATAAAGAAGGTAAGGAAATAGCTAAAGCTTCCCGTGTGGCGCAGATACCATTGTGGAATGCTTTTTACTTTTTCACGCTTTACACCAATGCCGAAGAATATAAAGCCAAAGAAATAACGGTTTCACCGGAAGCGATTGACAACTATATCTTGTCAAAATTAAAACATTTAGCCGAGGTTGTTAAAGCAGGCATTGAAGCTTACGATGTTTCCATGGCCACTAATGAGCTCTCTGTCTTTATGGAAGTGTTGAACAACTGGTATATCCGTCGCACTCGCGACCGTTTCTGGGAAGGTGATGCCAATGCCTTTGATACTTTGTATACGGTTTTGGTCAATGTTTGCAAAATTGTTGCACCGTTGATGCCGTTCCTGAGTGAATATATCTTTAAAGCATTAACCGGAGAAGAATCCGTTCACTTGACAGACTACCCGCTGCTGGCTGACATCGCATATGACGAAGAACTGGTTAATACGATGGACTTCGTGCAGGATTTATGTTCTACCGGTAAGTTTATCCGAGAAGAGAAGAATCTCCGTAATCGCTTACCATTAAGCAGTCTGACAATTATCGGCGCGGAATTAAGCCCTGCTTATCAGGAAATTGTGAAAGATGAATTGAATGTAAAACAGGTTAAGTTTGATAATAATCTGGAAAGCTATGCATCTAAGAAAATTTATCTCTATACACCGCTGCTGGGTAAGGCTCTGGGAAAAGAGATGGGTGCGGTCATGGCTGCTTACAAACAAGGCAACTGGACATTAAATTCTGACGGTACACTAGCCATTGGCGGTCAGAATCTGAATAAGGATTTGTTTGAAGTTCGGCTGGAGATGAAAGACGGTGTTGCCGGAAAAGCTTTTGCCGATAATAAGGCCGTGGTGACGTTGGATACCAATGTTACCGATGAGCTGAAACGCGAGGGTATGGCGCGAGACTTTGTCCGTTTAATCCAAACCCTGCGTAAGGATAAGGACTTTAACATCTCTGATCGTATTGAACTTTGTTATCAAACGGCAGATACCGAGTTGGCAAGAGCTTTAGATGAAAATAAAGCTTATATTGCGGAACAGGTTCTGGCCGTTAAGATAGATACGGCCTGCGCTTCGGGAACAGAAGCGGATATTGACGGGGCCAAATTGGTCTTTGATGCAAAGGTTAGTACAGCTAAAGTAGCCTAAAATTATTGTCTTTAGAAAAACCCGCCTTATGTAATGGCGGGTTTTTTTTGAACTTTTTATCATATAACGGGTAAAAGCGGACAAAATAATAATGAAGCTGTAAATTAGCATTAATAGTTTTGCATTGAAGGAAGAAGATACAGGGTTCTGAAAACAGAGGATTTTCGCCGCTAAACAGATTTATCAAAATTTAACTTTTATAAAATAAAATGAACAAAAATGTTAAGGTTTGGTTACATTTAGATAAAAATCACCAATTTTTGACAAAATTTATTGAAAATGTATAGCTGATATGTTATACTTTCTCATATCTAAGGCATTTACGCAAGGAGTACAAATATCATGGCTGAAACTCAAACTTTTGACCAATGGCTGAAAGCTCAAAATAATCTGACAGACGCGCAGCGTCAGGCATTGGAAGCTCATAATGCGGATGCAACCGTAACTTTTACTCCGGAATCTTTTGATAGGTATTTAGCGGAATTACGCGGACAAACGCCGGAAGGTCGTGGTAGCAAAGCAAATGCCGACAATAATTCTGAAAATTTACAAGCAGCTTTAGCTCTGGCTAATGGTGATTTAAGTAAAATGGATTATAGCCAGATTTCAGCCGCTTGGAATATATTAAGTAGTGTTGATGAAAAAGCGGCACCCGAACTTCTTGCAAAAGCGAATGAAGCCAAAGCCAAAATGGCAGAATTTTCTGAACACCTGATAGCCGGTGTCAATCCGCAACAGCCTTGGACAATGGATACGGCTCCCGAGTACACGTCATGGCTTGAAATTAATAAAGTTGCTGTTGCTCGAAGTAACGATGCGAACAAAAAAGCTCGTAATGAAAAAATTCAAGGCAGTCTGGTAGCGTTTTATCAGAAATTTGACCAAGAAAATGGTTTAACAGATTTGAACGGTGAGAGTGCTCAAAAACTTGCGGAAAACGAAGCAGCCATAACCGCAATCGGAAAAGATTTTGATCCCTTTGCCAAAGATGAACAAGGAAAGTTGGTTCATCCAGAGTTTGCTTCTATTGATAAATTTTATGATAAGTTAGATATTGATAACAGCAATAAAGACATTGATGCGGTTAATAAAGACAGCCTGAAAAAAGATATGGCAGAACTGGCCTACAATGAAGCAGTTCTCCGGTTAAGTATGAATTCTGACTTTGCTCGCTTGGATAAAGCACAGCAGGAACAACTGCTGGCTGAAGCTTATGCTACTAATATGCAGGTCGGCATGATCAGCATGATTGCTGCGCAAATGGCGGAAGCGGCAGCTAAAAATGATAAGAATGAGCATAGTATCAAAGAGTTTGAAGATCAGGCCGCGCAGTATTTTACTAAAATGGTCAATGCCGAAAACACTTCTTTTAAAGTCAGTAATGCCGCAGCGTTAAGTAATTTAGCCGTCCGTACGACTCACCATGCACACGTTTGTAAACGTGTTGCACAAAAAACAGGCCGTAAATCTTTCTGGCAGAAGATTAAAGATTTTGACAAACGGATGACGGAAAAACATCCTAAAGCTTATACTATGCTCAAAAACATGGCTGTCAGTCTTAGCGTTGGCTATGCGACAGGTGGTGTTGGGTTAATGGTTCTGTCTGCCTATAAAACAGCAAAAGCTGTTCAAAAAAGCGTTCAAAATTATAAAGAAGCCAATAAAGGCGGCTAGTATAAATCTTATTTCGGCTATTTGAAAAAGAATCCGAAGGAAATAATCTCCTTAGGGGTAAGTGTTGGCGGCGCAGCTTTGTCCGCTGCTCTGGTGGGAATGGACGGAATCGATGCCGCCGACTTTGGCATGAGTGGACAAGTCTATGAAAACGGTTTGTCCAGCACTTGGGAGACAATGAAACAAAATGTAAGCAACGCCTTTACGTCATCAGAAGCGGCAAAGGACATTCCTTGGACAGAAAAAGCGGCATCATGGGGCCGTGGCGTTGTCGAAAAAGTTAATCCTATGAATTGGGATATAACTCGTTGGAGCAGAATGGGAATTTCTTTGGGAGGCGGAATATCTACCGGTGCAGTGGATTATGTTGCTTCTTTTAAAGAAAAAGACCCTGAGAAAAGAAAACAACTGCGTAGAAACGCATGGAAAGCAGCAACAGGCGCATTTATTGGTTCAGCGATAGGTTTAACCGCAGCCGGAGTGATGGGCGCACATACCCATGAGGATGCGGTAGACGGGCACAGCGGAGCATCAGGCAGCTCTCATGGTGCGGGCTCCCATGACACGGAAAACCAACAGCAAAATCAAGGGGCTGCGGAAGCAGAGGCCGCGCCGGATAAAAATATGGAGTTTTGGAAAAATCGCGCTGATAAATTTTTGGGCGAAGAAAACGTCAAACATATTTATAATATGGTTGAAAGAGGCGACATTAAGCTTCCCGAAGGAATTGAATCTAAGGAAGAATATGCCTACAAATTGGCAATGGATATCCAGCAGACTCCGGCTGAGATTAATCAGGCCTTGGGCGGAGAATGGAAAAGTTCTGCCAAATTGACCGACAGTATCAAGTCTTGGACGGCAGATGATTTTGCCAAGTTAAATGATAGCGTGGATGATTTCTCCGACCGAGGCTACCATAATGGAGAAATTCCGGGAAGAAGTCATGTTCGTGCCGGCGGAGGTCATACAGCTTCTCCTGCTCCAAAAATTCCGGAAGAAGACGTCGTTGCGACAGGAACTGGAGACGACAAAACACCAACGTCAGAGCCGGAAAATAATAATGATAACGAAAATACTCCGGTAGCGGAAGATATTCGAGATGAAGCTTATTATCGTCAAGAACAAGATGCTTTGAAAGCACAAGGTGATGATAAGTCACTTCAAGATAAACTTGTTGCTTCAAAGAAAGATGAGACCATTACTCTGACTGAAACTGTTGAAAAGCATATTGATGAAAAAGTTGAAACGGGAGATTTAACTCAAACACAAGGAAATGAAACCGAGAATCTTGTTAAATATAAGCTTGATCAAAATGACAATAAGGAACATACCGCTGATGGCAAAATTGATGAAGAAAGTCTGGGTAAAAAAGAAATCAAACATGCCATGAAAGAGGTTAAGCAAGTTCAAAAATCTCTGGAGCAGAATGCTGATGAAGTAAGAGTTGCGGAGAATTTGCAAGGCGGTTTTGAACATACCGAAAATTATTCGGATACTTATACATCAGATACACATAGTTCTAAGTTTTATGAGGGTAATGCCAAACTGGCTCATGACATGCGGACAAGTGATGAACCGATACAGGATACAATGAAAAAAGCCATTCTCTCCGGTGAGGTCTCTAAAGAACAAGTGGTCGCTTTTGAACAACGCTATCATGAGCTTGAAGGACAAGGATATAATCCGGATAATGCGCTGCGCAGGATGGAAAAAGACTATAATAACATGGCGGAAAACTATAGAGCGCAGGAAATGGCTCCAACCGCAGAGTGGGGACGGGCGAATACATCAGACGCAAATAATGACGTCAAGTCCCATACCGGTGAAAATACGGCAAGTACTGTTGTGGCTAAGCCTGCTGTAAATGCTCCTGAGGTAGATGGAAAAGAAGCATATGAAGAGGGATTAAAAAATGCTGCGGCTCAACCTGAAAAAGATGAAGCCAAAGCTTCAGAACCTGCGCAAACAACGCCAAGCATAGAGACAGCAGACGTAAATGCTTATACTGTCGGACGAGGCTCATATTCATTCGATCAAGAGGGTGGAATGCAATGGGAAAATGTTCCGGGAGATTACAAGGCTCTTGCTGAATTTCGTACTCAGATACCGCGCTATGTTGATAATCAGGGGCAATACTATTTAAATCAAGAAGCCTGTGGATTTGATCGACAAGATGTGCAAGATAAGTTACAGGAATTGGCGATAAATGAAACCATTTACAAAGATTTACAGCAGAGAGTGTCAAATGGTGAAAATATACCGTCAGCTGGAAAAGATTTTATTACAGAGCATGATAAACATCTAAAAACTTTAGGCGTAACTCATGACAAAAATGGTAATATTGTTAAATACAGCGAAACTGCTCAAAGATCTGATGCAGCTATGGGGAGAATAAAGAACCATGGAACTACGCCGGAAGCAAGTGTTCCGGAGGTTGATAAACAACAGTCTACTTCTGGAAAAGTTAACCCGGCATTAGTGAATTCTGGAAATTCTCGTTGAGGCTAAATCCATAATAAAACGAAACAGCTGTCGTCAGATGGCTGTTTTTTGTTACAGATTTATAAAAATAGCCTAATTTGACAAAAAACATATTGAACTTTGGAAACAAATGTGGTAAAGTACATACAATTATAAAACATTAATTGAGGAGTTATGAGTTATGGATGCTAAAATTGCCGCCGCTAGAGTGCAAAGCGATCTGCAGAACTTGAGTGATGAAGAATTAATTGAAGTTTATTCTTCTCTGAGAGGCAAAGATGAATACAAAACTCAGTTTAATAAGCTGATGCACCAAGCAGGCAGCCGTTTGCAAAAGATTTTGGAAAAGGACGGCCAATCTCAGGCGAATAATACCGGTCATGCCGCAGCCGTAGATGAAAAGCAGGTTGATGCTAATCTGGCCAAGGTTGAACAGTTTGAAACAGTTAATGTTTTGGATGATAAAAATAAAGATTTTGCTGAAACCCGTGCTTATCTGAATAATTTATCAGTGGTTGATGATAAAGGTCAGAAAATTGACGTCGCTTCTGATATTATTGAAGTTGCGAAGTTACAAACAGCAGCCGAACTCAGTCAGGAAACGAAACCGTTTAGTCAGGCTGAATATAACAGCCGCCTGCGCGACAATATTGATTTGAGCATTTACGGCATTTTGACAACGGAAAAATTAGTAACGGCTTCTGCCTCACCTAATCAAACGAGTGAGGTAAAAAAAGCTGTAGACTCTATTTTAAGTGGTAAAAAACAAACAGTCAGCACCACCAGTGCCGCAGCTGTTTTAGGTCGAAATATTGTTTCTTTAAGAAACGTTACTGAGGACTTGTCTAAAACGTTCAGCAAGTCGAATATGATTGCCAACTTAAAAAATAGAGTCAAAAAAGCTAATGATAAATTAGAGAAAAAATTAAAACAAACTTATGTTAAAGCTCGTACTTATGCGCAGATAT
>CANDEX010000057.1 GCA_947383875.1 uncultured Azospirillum sp.
GCTGTTATTGATTACTTGCCGTCTCCGCTGGATATTCCGGCTATTGAAGGCGTAAAACCGGGAACTGAAGAAGTTATTGAACGTCGTCCGGATGATAACGCGCCGTTGTCTGCTCTGGCATTCAAAATCATGAATGACCCGTTTGTCGGTTCTTTGACCTTTACCCGTATTTATTCGGGTACAATGACTGCCGGTTCTTATATCTATAACTCTGTTAAAGATAAGAAAGAACGCGTCGGTCGTATGTTGTTGATGCATGCTAACAAACGTGAAGATTTAAAAGAAGCTCATGCCGGTGATATCGTTGCTTTGGCTGGTTTGAAAGACACAACAACGGGTGATACCTTGTGTGAAGCTTCAAATCCGATTGTTTTGGAAAACATGGAATTCCCGGATCCGGTTATTCAGTTGGCTGTTGAACCGAAAACTAAAGCTGACGTTGAAAAAATGGGATTGGCTTTGTCTCGTTTGGCAATGGAAGATCCTTCTTTCCGCGTTTCTTCTGACCCCGATTCCGGTCAAACCATCATCAGCGGTATGGGTGAATTGCACCTCGAAATTATCGTTGACCGTTTGAAACGTGAATTCAAAGTTGAAGCTAATGTCGGTGATCCGCAAGTTGCTTATCGTGAAACCATTACCAAACCTTGTGATATTGAATATACTCACAAGAAACAGTCTGGTGGTGCCGGTCAGTTTGCGAAAGTTAAAATCAAATTTGAACCGATGGAAGGTTATACCGGATTTGAATTTAACAATACCGTTGTTGGCGGTAACGTTCCTAAAGAATATATTCCGGGCGTTGAAAAAGGTCTGCGTACGGCTATGGATGCCGGTGTTTTGGCCGGATATCCCGTAACCGGTGTTAAATGTACCCTTTATGATGGTGCTTATCACGAAGTCGACTCGAATGTTATGTGCTTCGAAATTGCTGCCCGCGCTGCTTTCCGTGAAGGTATGCGTCAAGCAAATGCAAGATTGCTGGAGCCGATTATGAAAGTTGAAGTGGTTACTCCTGAAGAATATATGGGTGATATCATTGGTGACCTGAACTCTCGTCGCGGCTTGGTAAGCGGTATGGATCAGCGTGGTAATGCACGTGTGGTTGATGCCAGCGTACCTTTGGCTAATATGTTTGGTTATGTTAATACTCTGCGCTCTCTGTCTCAAGGACGTGCTCAGTTTACAATGGTCTTTGATCATTATGCTGAAGTACCGCGGGAGATTGCGGAAGGTATTAAAGCCAAGAATTCATAATTCATCTAATGGGATTCTAAGAGCGAAATCCGGTACTCAAATCCTCACGTACTTCTATGTACGCTCCGGTTTTCCGTTCCGTGTTTCACTCTTATTATCCTCATTATCTGATTTATGATTTTAAATTTTTATTTAATAACTAATTTTAATTTGGAGTAAATCTAAATGGCAAAAGAGAAATTTGAGCGGACGAAGCCGCACTGTAACATAGGTACGATTGGTCACGTAGACCACGGTAAAACCACTTTAACAGCCGCAATCACCAAAGTATTGGCCGAAGAAGGCGGAGCCAGCTTCACAGCTTATGATCAAATCGATAAAGCACCAGAAGAAAAAGCTCGCGGAATTACCATTTCTACCTCACACGTAGAATATGAAACCCCGAATCGTCACTATGCACACGTAGACTGCCCGGGTCACGCTGACTATGTTAAAAACATGATTACCGGTGCAGCTCAGATGGATGGAGCAATCTTGGTTGTGTCTTCAGCAGACGGTCCGATGCCGCAAACTCGTGAACACATCTTGTTGGCACGTCAGGTAGGCGTTCCTGCTTTGGTTGTTTACATGAACAAAGTAGACCAAGTAGATGATCCTGAATTGTTGGATTTGGTAGAAATGGAAATCCGTGACCTGTTGTCATCTTATGACTTCCCTGGTGATGATATTCCTATCGTAAAAGGATCAGCTTTGGCAGTATTGGAAAATGGCGATGCTAAAATCGGTCATGATTCCATCATTGAATTGATGAAAGCCGTAGATGCTTACATTCCGCAACCGGAACGTCCGAAAGATCAACCGTTCTTGATGCCGATTGAAGATGTATTCTCTATTTCCGGTCGTGGTACAGTTGTTACCGGTCGTGTAGAACGTGGTGTATTGCACGTAGGTGATGAAATCGAAATCGTGGGTATTAAACCGACACAGAAAACCACCTGTACCGGTATTGAAATGTTCCGCAAATTGTTGGATCAAGGTGAAGCCGGCGATAACATCGGTGTTCTGTTGCGTGGTACCAAGAGAGAAGAAGTAGAACGTGGTCAAGTTTTGGCTGCTCCTGGTTCAATCACACCGCACACAGATTTCACTTGCGAATGCTATATTTTGACGAAAGAAGAAGGTGGTCGTCATACTCCGTTCTTCAGCAACTATCGTCCTCAGTTCTATTTCCGTACAACAGACGTTACCGGTTCAATTGAATTGCCGGAAGGTACCGAAATGGTAATGCCTGGAGATAACATCCGCATGACAGCAAAATTGATTCACCCGATTGCGATGAACGAAGGTCTGCGTTTTGCTATCCGTGAAGGTGGTAGAACTGTTGGTGCAGGTGTTGTATCTAAAATTATAAAGTAGTCTAAAAGCTCAGTATTTGGGCTTCTAGCGCAAAAAACTACAGAACGGTCGAAATTCATGTACTGAAGTGTACAGTAGAATTTCGACCGCTTTGTTTTTCACGTTATAAGCCTCAAATCTTGAGCTTTTAGGACAGAGCCTCGAGGAGGTTTATTATAGATGGCAAAAATGCCAACAGAGAAATTTATGCGCTATGGTGTGTACCGTGTCGAAAATCAACGTCGCAGCACACATAATTTATTTCTACTTTAGAGAATTAAAAAAAGAGGGTTCGAAAAGAAACCTCTTTTTTGTTGCTTTTACTCATCTCAAAAATCGGGTTGCGGATAACGAGGCGTGAATGTAATTGTTATGCCTTAAAGTCATAGCGAGGAACAGAGTGACGAAGCTATCTCGGCCTTGAAAAACAGGACGCTTTTTTTGTTGTGTATTTTGTCTAAATATGGTAAATTCAGGGTAATAAATAATTATTAGTTTAAAAATTCTACAATTATGAAAAAAGAAAATTTAGAGCAACTTGATTATTTTGCTCAAAATCAAGAGGTGAGAGAGGCTGTTTCAGCAAAGGTAAGTAAATCTTCAGAAATTCTTCCCGGTATGTATATTTATGCCAACCAAAATGAAATAAATGCTGCCAAGAATAAGCTTTATGACTCCGCACTTGGACGTAATGTTTGGTTTTCTACCGAGCCCCATACTAGTCCCATGCTTGATTTTTTTATGGGTGACAGGTATAGGGGGGGAGACGATAAGTATAACGGTAACTATGTCCGGCCGGTTATTATTCTTTAAATCTAAACTTAAAAAAAGGAGTTCTGTGAAATCAGGACTCTTTTTTTATTGCGTATTTTGTCTAAGTGGTATAAGGTTAGGGCAAGAAACTATTATTTACTTTAATAATTATCATTATGAATAAGAAAGAAAAGTTAGAAATGCTCTCTTATTTTGTTGGAGAGTTGGGTTTGTCTCATAAGGAGGTTGCTGAATATCTCTTAGCAGAAGATCTTTCTGCTAAAGCAACGATGCCTCAGACGATTCTTCCCGGTATGTATGTTTATGCTGACGGACTGATTTATCCTGAGATTATTGAGGGACGTCAGGTTATGGCGATTGTCGGCAGCGTAGACGGTTCTGACGTGTTGGCTGTTTGTCTTCAGGAGGCGTGTTTGCCATGGTCCAGCGATTGGCTGGAGGCAAAAGCAACCCAGAAAATGATCGGCGGTAAGGAAGCGACCCGTAAGATATTGGAAATCTCCCGTAAGAAACGGCAGGAGGCAGAAGCTGCTCAGTGGTGTTATGACTATGCGGAAGATGGGGTGAAACAAGGGGAAGCGTTTTTGCCATCGTTAACCGAGTTGGAAAAGCTGTTTGCCAACAAAGCCGCAATAAATGCGTCTTTAAAAGCGTTGGGCGTTGCTTTGCTTGAGGGTTGGTATTGGTCCTCTACCGACTATTCGAGTAACATTGCGTGGTATTTGTGGATGGGTGACGGTTACAGGGGCAACTACGGCACTAAGACCGATAGCAGGTACGTTCGTCCGGTTCTAGCTTTAAAACTTTAATTATTTACCCCTTTTATCCTTCGCAATTAACATTGCGGAGGATTTTTTTGTCTGCTAAATTTAATTTAAAAATAACTCTTGACTTAGAGGTAACTCTAAGAACTATATTTCAAATAGTTTTAATTTAATCATAGGAGTTATTTATGTCTGATTATGAAGTTCTGAATAAAATTAATTCTCCGGCAGATGTCAAAAAGTTAAATGCAGCTGAGCGCAAAGAGCTGGCGGCGGAAATGCGTGCGGCAATTTTAAATCGCGTCAGCAAAATCGGTGGTCATGTCGGGCCGAATTTGGGAACGGTGGAATTGGCGATTGCGCTACATACTGTTTTTGATTCTCCTAAAGATAAGATTGTGTTGGATGTCAGTCACCAGAGCTATCCGCATAAATTGTTGACCGGGCGTCGGCAGGGGTTTGTCGATGATGCGCATTTTGGAGATATTTCAGGCTATACCAATCCGGATGAAAGTGAACATGATTTGTTTATTGTGGGGCATACATCAACTTCTGTCAGTTTGGCTTCGGGTTTGGTTAAGGCCAGAGATATGCAAGGGCAAAATTTTAATGTTATTGCGGTTATCGGTGACGGTTCTCTTTCCGGCGGAGAGGCTTTTGAGGGGTTGGATAATGCCGGAGATTTCAAATCTAACTTTATTGTAATTGTTAATGATAATGAAATGTCTATTGCTGAAAATTACGGCGGTTTGTATGGCAATTTGGCTGAATTACGTGCGAGCAACGGACAAGCTGAAAATAATTACTTTAAGTCTTTGGGCTTTGATTATCGTTATGTGGCTGAGGGCAATGATGCAGAGGTTTTGATTTCTGTTTTGAACGAAGTGAAAGATATCAATCATCCGGTGGTGGTTCATGTTCACACATTGAAAGGAAAGGGTTATGCCTTTGCCGAGCAGAATAAAGAAAAATTCCACTGGTCGATGCCGTTTGATATTCAAAGCGGTGAAGTAACAGTTAGCAGCGGAGCTAAAGGTTATGGTGCTTATGTGGCGGAATATCTGGATGAACAGGCTGCTCGCAATGATAAGTTGGCGGTGATTAATGCCGGTACGCCGGGAGCTTTGGCTTTACAGGGATTCAGAGCCAAATATCCTGAGAAATATTTTGATGTCGGTATTGCCGAAGAGCATGCTGTCGCGTTCAGTTCAGCCATGGCTAAAGGCGGGATGAAACCTGTGGCTTTGTTTTACGGTGGGTTTATTCAGAGAGCCTATGATCAGTTGTCGCAGGATTTGTGTCTGAACAAATCTCCGGCGGTTTTGGTGATTGAAGGTTGCGGCATTACCGGAATGGATATGACACATTTGAGCGTGTTTGATATTCCGTTGTTGAGTAATATTCCGAATTTGGTTTATCTGGCTCCAAGTTGTGTCGATGAGGTGAAACGGATGTTGGACTGGGCAATGGCGCAGACTGAATTTCCGGTTGCCATTCGTACGCCGGCTTCAGCCCCGCAGAATTTGGTCTATGCTCCGAAGACGGATATTGAACTCAATAAGTTTGAAGTTGTGAAACAGGGGCAAAAAGTGGCGATCTTCGGTTTGGGAAGTATGCTTTCTTTAGCTGAAAAGACGGCTGAAAATTTGGGTGAAAAAGGTATTGAGGCCACGATTGTCAATCCGCGTTTTGCTAATGCTTTGGATGATGAACTGCTGACTTCTTTGTTGGCAAATCATGATACGGTTGTCACCATTGAAGACGGTGTTCTTGATGGCGGTTTCGGTGAGAAAATCGCTCGCTTCTATGGTGATAAAGCGGTTAAGGTTTACTGCTTCGGAGCGGCGAAAGAGTTTACTGATCGGGTTCCGGTTGAAGAACTTTATCGCCGTTATCACTTGACCCCGGAACAGATTGTTCAAAAAGTTTTGGGATAATGAGAAAAAGGAGCCGGTTATAAGACCGGTTCTTTTTTTTATGTTGACAGGAGGATATTCCCCTGTTAATGTTTTCTTGTTCCGGTCATCCGAAGGGCTTATGGATGAGGAATGAATAGAACTGAGCCGGTTTTTTTGAATTTATCTAGCTGGCAACTAAAGCAATTTTATGTGGTCCGAAAAATTCATGTACTATAGTTTGTACACTAAAAATTTTCTCGCCACTAGAAATCACTTTATTTGCACACGCTATCTAAAGTCAAATTTTCATGCTGGCTCCTAATTAAAGGAGTTTTTTTATGTCTGAATTTAACTACAAGCATGGTTTGAGTATTATGCGGGCACAGCCGTTTCATATCGGTCATGCTAAGATGATTGATAAGATGTTGCGCGAATGTGAACAAGTGACGATCGTTCTCGGCTCTATCCAAGAACAAGGAACGGAACGCAATCCGCTGAACTATACTACCCGCAAAAAAATGATTCAAAATGTCTATCGCAATCGTCCGGAATATGCGCGGCTGAAAATTATCGGTCTGTTTGATATCAACAATCCGGCGGAGTGGGCGGAATATGTTTTGGATTTTATGAATGAAAGTCTGCCGCAGCTTGGCCGTCCGGATGTTTATTATGCCGGAAGTGAATATGATGCACATTGGTTTAAGAATGCTTTTGAGCATATTGAAATTGAAGATCGCACGGATCCTGATTTTCCTTTTGTGACCGGAACAATGGTTCGCGATATGATTAAGTTTGGAGATAAGCGTTGGAAGAATTTTATTCATGCCGAAAATCATCAATTGATTGAAGAGCATTTTTACAAGAAAAAAGGGATTATTTAAGAAACCGCTAAACATAAACGTCCGGGTCTTCTTTAGGGCTTATAGGAGACGGACGTCATATCAACCCGATAAGCCTGAGGGAAAATAAATGAACGAACGTATTTTAACTCGTATTGATTTTCAAAACGATTTTGTTGCTCCAGATGGGGCTCTTACCATCAACAATCCTGAATTGATAGCGCGTCATCAGCGGTTTGCTGATAGTTTGCAGAAAGGAATGTTTGCCGAAATATGGGATTTTCGCGACACCCATTTTGCTGAAATATATCATCAGACTAAAGAAGCTGAAAGTTTTCCTTTGCATACAGAGTTCGGTACTTGGGGATGGCAGCCGGCTGCTGTGTTGAAAGATAATATTCCGGTGCGTACTTTTTTCAAATCAACAACAAATTTATGGAATGAAGCCAATCAGTATGCGGTTTTACAACAGGATTTGCGAGATAAGGAAGTTTATCTTTGCGGTGTGTTGAGCGATATTTGCGTGCAGCAGGGAATGGATGGTTTTTTACGACGAGGTGCAAAGGTTACGATTATAGAGGATTTATGTCAGGGATTAAATAAGCAGATTCCTGAAATCGTCGATGAGCCGAAATATGGGAAATTTGTTGAGGAGGGGCGTTTACGGAATATTACCAGTGCCCAGTTTTTTCGGTCGATTTTGCTCGAAAAGAAATTAAATTATAACTTAGTTAATGTTCGCGGAGGAAAATAAGATGACAATGAATAATCTGGAAACCGGCACCCCTTTTTATTGTGATTTGTATCATCTGACCATGGCTCAAGCTTGGTTTTTGGATGGAAAGCACGAAGATATGAAAACGTCGGAAGCTTTTTTTCGTAAATGCCCGTTTAAAGGCGGATATTTAATCAGTGCCGGATTAGGTGAGTTTTTGCAATGGGCTGAAAAGTGGGAAATCAAGCAAGAAGATATTGATTATTTGGCAACATTGAAAGGTACTTCAGGACAACCGTTGTTTAAAAAAGAATTTTTGGCATATCTCAATGGGCAGAAGCTGCGAGTGAATATGCAGGCTGTTCCTGAGGGTGAAATCGTTTTTCCGAATGAACCGGTATTGAGTGTCTGCGGGCCTAACTGGCAAGTGGATATGGTGGAAGCGGCGTTTTTGAATATTTTTAATGCTCAAAGCCTGATTGCCACAAAAGCGGCGAGAATTGTGCAGGCGGCTTGTGCTGACGGAGTGGAAAGGCCGGTGTTAGAATTTGGCTTAAGGCGCGCACAGGATATGGGGTGCTTCTTGCCGACCCGTGCAGCCTATATAGGCGGTTGTGTCGGAACGTCGAATGTGGCGGCGGCTCAATATTACGATATTCCGGTTAAGGGAACAATGGCCCATTCCTTTGTGATGAGCTATGAAAATGAACTGGAAGCTTTTAAGGCCTATTTGCGCGGTGCAGAGGGAAATACAACGCTGCTGATTGATACTTATGATACGCGCGAGGGCGCGAAAAATGCTGTTCGCGCCAGTCGGGAAACCGGTGTTCCTTTAGCCGGGGTGCGTATTGATTCCGGAGATTTGGCTTATTGGTCACATGAGGTAAGACGAATTATGGATGACGCAGGTATGCCGCAGGTTAAGTTGGTGGCATCTAATGATTTAGATGAGCATTTGATTGAAAATTTGGTGATGGTTCAGAAAGCAGATTATGATATTTATGCCGCGGGAACGAAATTGGTGACGGCTTATGATATGCCGGCACTGGGAGGGGTGTTTAAAACAAAGTCGTATAAAGGTGCTCCGAAGATAAAAATTGCTGAGGGTAAGACGACTATTCCTGGAGCAACTAATGTCGTGCGAGTGGTTCGTCACGGTCTGTTTGAGGGAGATGTGATTGTTCCGGCGGCAGATGATATTGAGGACAATGGTCGCTTGCAAGAAAATATTACTTCCTTTAATCTGAATAACGCAGAGGGGAAAAAAGTTGTTTTTCAAACGGGAGAAAAAGTTTATACTTTGCTTAAACCTGTGATGTCTGAGGGAAAACTTGTCGGGGATGATAAAAATCGCAGTTTGAGAGATATCCGTCAGGCGGTTAAAGATAATTTGCGACAATTACATCCGGCGTTTAAACGGTTGGTTAATCCGCATATTTACGGAGTGGGGTTGAAACAGGATTTGCATCAGCAGCAGAAAGATATGGTAGCGCATTTTATGGCGCAGCGTGAACGTATTTAGGGGAAGAATTATGACAAATGAGAACATGAAACATATTTGGAGTTATCTGAAAAAGAACCTGAAAAGCTATTGTGATGAAAATGGTTTTAGTGATGTTATTCTCGGTTTGTCCGGTGGCTTGGATTCCGCTATTGTCAGTGTGTTGGCTAGTGATGCTCTCGGGGCAGCTCATGTTCATGCGTTGATGATGAAAACGGACTATACTTCGGAGCTCAGTTTGCAGATTGCTGCCAAGATTGCTGCGCTGAACGGCTTTGAATATAAAGTTATTGATATTCAGCCGGTGGTGGATAATCAAAAACGTTTTTTAGCGGGCGTGTTTGGAGAAGAACCTAAGAATATTGTTTTAGAAAATTTGCAGGCGCGGGAAAGAGGAAAAACATTAATGGCTTGTTCTAATCAATTTGGCTATTTGGTTTTGGCGTGTGGCAATAAGTCTGAAAGCGCAATGGGATATTGCACATTATACGGTGATACTTGTGGCGGAATTTCTCCTATTGGCAATTTGTATAAAAGTCAGATTTTTGAGTTGGCGAGATGGCGCAATACTTTGAGCGAAGCTCTACCTGAAGCCGTTATCGAACGGGCTCCGAGTGCGGAGTTGAGTGTCGGGCAGAAAGATGAGGACAGTTTGCCGCCGTATCATGTCTTGGATGCTATATTGACCGCTTATGTTGATGAGGGAAAAACTGAAGCACAAATTGTTAAAATGGGATTTACTGAAAAAAACGTGCGGTGGGTTATCGGTCAATATCGCCGCATGGCTTTTAAGCGTGAACAAACGCCGAAGCCTTTATCAATAAGGTAAGTCTTTGTTGCTTGCTGCATTTGTTTGTTCAAAATGAATTTCTAAGAAAGGACTTCCGGTTTTCGGAAGTCCTTTCTTTATGCGGTATTTTGAAAGTCTACTCAGTTTGGACAGATAAAAAAGCTACGCCAATACAGTATTGACAAATATCAAAGCCTGTGATATAAAGAAAACAGGCTTTGATTCAGTTATA
>CANDEX010000058.1 GCA_947383875.1 uncultured Azospirillum sp.
ATTTTATTAATCTGGCTTATAAGCATAATATCCCGTTGGTGGCAACCAATGAGGCCTTTTTCTTTGATGCTGATATGTATGAAGCACACGATGCCTTGGCTTGTATTGCTGCCGGAGAATATGTGGCCAATGATAACCGTAAAAAGTTTTCGCCGAACAATCGTTTGCGTTCTGAGGCTGAAATGCTGGAACTGTTCAGTGACTTGCCGGAGGCCGTCAATTCAACCGTGCAGATTGCGTTGCGCTGTAATTACTTATCAAAAAAAGTTGATCCTCTGCTGCCGATTTTTGAATGTCCGGACGGCAAAACGCAAGATGAATTCATTACCGAAGAGGCCTACAAAGGCTTAAAGGAGCGAATGGAGGCTCAAGTCTATACGGCAGAAATGACGGCGGAAGAAAAGGCTGAAATAGATAAACGCTATTACGCGCGTCTGGAATATGAATTAAGCGTTATTAAAAAGATGGGGTTTCCCGGTTATTTTCTTATCGTGTCAGACTTCATCCGTTGGTCGAAAGGTCATGGTGTGCCGATAGGGCCGGGGCGTGGTTCCGGTGCCGGTTCTATTGTTGCTTGGTCGTTGAAAGTGACAGACCTTGACCCGTTGAAACTGGATTTGCTGTTTGAGCGTTTCTTAAATCCTGAACGTATTAATATGCCTGACTTTGACGTCGACTTTTGCCAAGAAAACCGCTACAAAACCATTGAATATGTGCAAAACAAATATGGTTTTGACCATGTGGCGCAGATTATTACCTATGGTAAACTTCAATCAAAAGCCGTGATTCGCGATGTGGCGCGCGTGCTGCAAATGCCCTATGCTCAGGCTGATCGTATTTCCAAAATGATTCCGCCTGGTGTTCAGGGTAAAAACCCGACGCTGCAGGAATCATTGGATCAAGTTTCCGAATTGGAAGATATGCGCCGGAACGATCCGCAGGTCAATAAGCTGTTTGATATAGCCATGAAGCTGGAAGGGCTGTACCGCCAATCCGGTGTCCACGCTGCCGGCGTAGTTATCGGTGATCGTCCGCTTGATTTATTGGTGCCGCTGTATAAAGATCCCAAGTCCGATATGCCGGTGACGCAGTATGATATGAAATACGTCGAGGAAACCGGCCTCATAAAATTTGACTTCTTGGGTTTGAAGACTTTAACGGTAATCAAGCGCGCCTGTGATTGGGTGAAAAAAGTGCACGGCGTTGAGTTAGATATGGATAACATCAATCTGGATGACCGTCCGACCTATGAGCTCCTGCAACGCGGTGATACCTCTGCCGTCTTCCAATTTGAATCGCCGGGTATGAAAGACGTGCACAAACAAATTAAACCCGACCGTTTTGAAGACTTAATCGCTATCGTGTCCCTTTATCGTCCGGGACCAATGGATAACATTCCAAGCTACATTAAACGCAAACACGGTGAAGAAGAAATCACCTATCTGCACCCTCAGTTGGAACCGATTCTTAAAGAAACCTACGGGATTATGATTTACCAAGAGCAGGTTATGAATATTGCTCGGGCACTCGGTGGTTATACCATGGGCGGCGCAGATAAATTGCGTAAAGTTATGGGTAAAAAACAACGCGATGAAATCCCGAAACAGCGTATTATGTTTACCGAGGGAGCGATTAAAAACGGTATAGATAAATCTGTTGCCGAAGCCATTTTTGACCAGATGGAAAAATTTGCGTCTTATGGTTTTAATAAATCACACGCGGCGGCATATTCTCTGATTTCTTATCAAACGGCTTACCTTAAAGCGCATTATCCGGTTGAATTTATGTGTGCGGTAATGTCCCTCGATATTACCAATACCGAGAAGCTGCTCATCTATAAAGAAGAATGCAAGAAGATGGGGTTTGAGGTGCTGAAACCGGATATTAATAAATCCGGTGCAGACTTTGCGGTGGAAGACGGCAATATTCGTTATGCGTTGGGAGCCATTAAAGGTGTGGGTGCGGCCAATATGCAGGCGATTGAGGATGAACGCAAAGCCCATGGTCCGTATAAAGATTTGTCTGATTTTATTCACCGTACCGACATCAAGCAGATTAATCGTCGCCAAATGGAGCAGCTAAGCAAAGCCGGAGCATTTGATTGTCTGGATAAAAGCCGAGGGAAAATTTTTGCTAATATTGAAACCATTATGCAGCATATTGCTGCCGCCAGTGAACTGAAAACCAGTTCTCAGGCATCACTGTTTGGCACCGAAGAACTGCATACCACTGTTAAGCTGGCTGATAAGCCGGATTGGCCGGAGCTGGAAAAATTAAAACTTGAAGCTGAAGCGATAGGATTTTATTTGTCGGCGCATCCGTTAGACAGTTATGCCCGCGGCATGGAGCGTTTGGGTGTGAAAACGGCGGTTGAAGTTTTTCATAACATTAAGGTTGGCGATACCATCAGAGCAAAACTGGCCGGTTGTGTTAATGCTGTGCAGAAGCGTATCAGTAAGAGCGGCAACAAATATGCCTTTGTTGAATTTTCTGATGCCACCAGTAATTTTGAGGGACTGCTGTTTTCCGAGGGGCTTGCTAAGTTTGAAAATGTGTTGAATTCCGGCCTGCCGGTGTTAGTCAGCATGAGCATTGACAAACAGGAAGAGGATGGCCGCCCGCGTTGTATGATTAATAATGTTGACACGTTGGATAAAGCAATTGCAGAAGTAGCCAACGGTCTTGAGATTGAAGTCAATGATGTGGCCGCGCTTCCCGGATTAAAAGCAATTCTTGCTAAAGATAGAAATGGCAAAAATAAAATATATATTAAACCAGATAATAAGGATTGGGATGTCCGCATAGAATTGGCCGGCGGCTTCGGTTTTGCTGATCAGGATTTCTTGAGTCGCATTCGCAGCCTGCCCGGCGTAACCACTGTAAAGGAAATTTAATCATGCCTAAAAAAAAGAAACAAACGGTTGCTGTTGATAACAACAAAGATTTGTGCTTGTTACGTACACCGCAAATCCAGCCGGACGGAGCGGTTAAAATCCCGCTGGTTAAATTGGCCAGCCTGCCGTTTGGAATATTGGTTGATAAGTTTATGTTATTTATTAAAACCGCTGTTGTTTATGCGTTGCTCATCAGTTTTCTTTCTATGGTTTGGGGGTATCCCTATGTTTGTGGAACAGGCATTCCCGAGATATCTTTTTGTCGTCCGACCGACGGATTTTATCCGCTTTACCTGTTGTTAAAATATTTTCTGCTGTTGCTGTTTGCCGTTAATTGGTATCGCATGGCTTTCGACGGGGTGCCTTTTACGGTTAAAAACCTGTTTGGGATAAATCGAAGCCGCTTGATTGCGATGGGGGGCTTAGTGTTGTTTTGGGTGCTGAATTTGACGCCTGTGCTATCCTGGTATCTATTGTGGATACGCGTTCCCAATCCGGATGTTGTGGTCGAAATTGCTTATTTTGCCTTGGTGTCGACCGGTTTCTTTGTGCCGTTTATTGTGATGCATTTTTATTCGCTGTTGGGCTTTGCCGTTGATGATTGTCGCTTACCGGGTTGGCGTGAAGTCTGGACACGCAGTCGCGGTAATACATTGCGAATTCTGTTTTCTCTGTTTCTCATTTTCTTTTTGGCGTTATTTGTTTTCTTCAATATGTTCATGAATGTGCGCGGCTATGCCGGCAGCAGCACTTTATGGGGAGGAATTTCTTCGGAATTTTTGTATGAATTGATGTTGCTGCTTTTGATAACGCTGTTTATTAATCACTGTTATGTACAGAAACTGTTTCTGTTTGGAGAATCTGTTGATGAAGGAAATAATTAATCTTCCTTTCGGGGAAAGTTTGAAGCGTACCTGCCTCTATCTTGTGGCTCATTTCAACCGTGTTTGGCAGCTAATGCTGATTGGTGTCGTCATTATGACAGCTATAGATGTTGTCTTGTCTTTTCCGTCACAATGCAAAGAGGGAGAACAGTGTCTGGGGTGGAAAAGTAACTTGAACGTGCTGGCTGCGGCTTTGACGGCGGTTTCTGTGTCAGTTGCATTTATGCGGCAAATTATTTTGAAGGTTGTTCCTGCTGGTTTCCCGATTTCTTTTGGAAAGCGAGAGATTAAATTTCTTTTTTATAACCTGATGATCCTTCTGATTATTTTGGCAATAGCTTTTGTCTGCGGCATTGTTTATTCTTTGCTGCTAGGTGATGCCAGAGCATTGCAAAAACCGACCGCCTTGCTGCCGTTTTTGTTAATTATTTTGATGATTGCCGTTGTCTTATCACGTTTGTGCTTAGTTTTGCCTGCGATTGCCGCGGATAATAACGATCTGACTTTTGCTAAAGCTTTTGACATGACAAAAGGAAACTCCAATAAAATCTTCTTTGGAATGTTCTTGACATCGCTGCCGGTATCTGTTGTCACATTATTTGCCGGCACGATTTTACAAACGATGACAATAGAAAGCTGGACGGCTAAATTGCTCATCTCAGCGTTTATGTCTTCCCTGTCATTGCTGAATGCGCTGATTAAGGCTTGCTACCTGGCGCATATTTATCAGTATTTTACTTATTTTTACAAGCCGGAAAAGGCGGAAAGCCAGTCGGTAAAAAGCCTGTTAGATTAATCACTCGGCTGTTATTTACGAAACAGTTCCGCCACGATGTCAAGCTTGTAATAATCTTTGATGCTGTCTGCCGGTTGAAAATACTCGCCGGCATCCAGAGCAAAGATATTTGCCTGTTGGTTTAGGAAATCTCTTCCCAGACAAATGGTTTCAGCGTTGCGAATGAGATAATCCCGCAATTGGACGGCATCTTTTACATTTGCTTTAATCAAACCGCTGCGTTTGGTAAAGATGGTTGTGTAAGCAAATATGGCATAAATAGATACAGTCAGGAAGAATGCGGATATTAAATGGATATAAGCACTCATAATCAGGACAGAGAAGGGAATAACCAATAAAGCAAATGCTTTTCCCGGCCAAGCGAGCCAACGGCTTTTAAATTTGGTTCTCAATATCCATAAATAAAAACCAATTGTAATCGAGCAGGATAACAGCACCGAAAAGGCTTGCGAGCTATTGATGTGTAACCATGCCATCGCGGCTTCTCCGATAAGTAGCATACCAATACTGAATAACAAATAACCGAAATTAAGTTTAAGAGCCAGCTGTTTAATACGACGGTTTGTCGCACTTTCGATTAATTTGTAAGCTCGGCGGATTTTAAGCTGATTAGCACTGTTGACAGGCAAAACAGCTTCTTTTTTAGTAAACAGATTATTGACCGCCTGCCGTTCTTTGCGCTCCAGCGAACTGAGATTATCCGTACGTTTGATGAGCAAAATATCTTTATCGCTGCGTTGAATGTCAATAATGTTTTTCCGATAAAGTTCTAGCAGAAACGCCCCGAAAGAGGTCTTGTCAAACACTCCTTTATACAGATAACGCATTAATGCGGCTCCACGTTTAAAGGTGTTACTGTGCTTAACAGATTTCTGGGTAATGTATTTCCATGAAAGAAAATAGGAAATCAAAATTGCCAACAGACAAATAACTGCAATCACAATATCACCGTAGTCTTCCACAAACCAAGTCAGTTTTTTACTGCTGTCCGGACTGATAAAATCATTCTTGGGCAAAGCGATAATGATATGCATTCCTTCACCGATATACAATGGTGTCAATGCTGCAAAACCAATCATGTTCGGTCCTTCACTGACCATGGTTCCTTCACTGGTCAACTGGTTGGGATAACCGAGGAAGATTAAAGAACTTAAAGGTTTGTTGGTGCCCGGAAGCCGCAAAGAAACCAAAGCTTTGCTGATAATAAGATTCCAACGACTTCCCGTGACATCCCAGTAGAATTCATTAAAATCACTGTATTCCCATAATTGACGGTCTACCAGATATTGAAAATTATATGTATAAACCCCTGGTTCGAGCGTATATTCGTCTTCGGGGACAATCACATAACTGTCGCTTTGTTCTATCAGCTTATGCGGCACTTCTTGTTCGTTAATGCTGACACTGACCACATTGACATCAATTTTATTGGAGATACCTTCTCTTGATGTTGAAATCTTGGGAATGATTCGCGATAAACCGTTTTTCAGTTTTTTACCGCCGGCAACCACAACAACCGTATCGTTAATACTAGCCAATCCTGAGGGCAGAATTTCAATCTGACTGGAAAGGTAAGGAATATGCTCTTGAGCCGGAACCAGCATTTTGTCACCTGTTGGCAATTCAACATTGACAACCGGAAATTCCGGTGCCTGAAACTGTCGCATATCGTCTTTCTTTAGCTCAATATATTTGGTGCCGCTGTTTTGTGCGTCGCCGCGAGGTTGAGCTTTTCCTGAGGAGATGCGATTCATAGCATTATCATAAATCTTTTCAAAAAAAGATTTATTTTTTTCTTTCATTTGCGCGATATATTCATCGCTGTGCTGCATATTGATGGAGGAGGGTTTGTTTAAATTGTCCAGCGTGGAGATGGCGGCGGTTTTCAGCCTTTCAATAATATATTTCTCCATGGCTTTGGTGTCATGAGGATCTGGAGTGTCGTCTTTCACCTGTTGTAAAGATTGCACCGGACGGATTTTTTGATATGCCTGAGCCTCTTCCATATCTTGAAAAGACATTGTTTTGGCACTGACAGTGCCTGATTGCCCCATAATCAGGCTGAAACAAATCGTAAGAAAAAGTTTTTTCATAAAAACCTTACCCTTATTAACAAATAAAACATATTTGCTAGTATAGATTACAGTTATTAAGAAAAGATAAAATTTAAGGAGACTGTACAATGACCAAATCTGCTGTTGCCGCTATAATATTAGCCGCCGGTAAAGGCACTCGCATGAAATCAGACTTGCCGAAAGTCATGATGCCTCTTTGCGGAAAACCGATGATTCGCTATCCGCTGGAAACCTTGGAAAGCATGGGGGTCAAAAAAATCGTGGTTGTCACTGCGCCTGACGGTGAATTGGTTCGTCAGGAAGTCGCGCCGCACGAGAGTTGCATTCAGCATCAGCAGTTAGGGACGGGGCACGCAGTTCTTTCCGCTAAAGAAAAGTTGGGCAATTTTGACGGTGCCGTTTTGGTTATTTTTGGTGATAATCCGATTATTACAGCACAGACTTATCAAATGGCCGCTGATAAATTGAGCGAAGGCAATTCAATAGTTGTTCTCGGTTTTCGTCCGGAAGATGCTGCCCGCTACGGACGCTTGGTGGTTGAAAACGGCGAATTGAAGAAAATTGTTGAGTTTAAAGATGCCACAGAGGAAGAAAAAGCGATAAATCTCTGCAATTCCGGTTGTATGTGCTTTGATGGTAAAACCATGTTTGAAATTTTGGAAGCCGTTGGTAATGAAAATGCCGCCGGCGAGTATTATCTTACGGATGCTATCGCTATTGCCCGCGCCAAAGGCATGAAATGTGCTGTCGTCGAATGTTTGGCTGAAGAAGTAGCCGGTGCCAACACCCGTGAGGAATTAGCACTTCTGGAAAATTTTTATAAACAACGTCAGGCTTGTTAATGAATTTTTTGAAACAATATTGGTTTGGACTCCTTGTGACGCTGGTTTTGCTGCTGGCCGCTTTGCTTTTTCTGATTGTATTGTTGTCTCCTCGGCAAGATAATCAGCGTCGCGGTTTTATTCCCTGTACGGAAAATATGGCCGCAGAACTGTATGATTGTAACGGTCGCAGTTTTTGTATGCTGGGTGCAGTGCTGAACAACAGTCTATGTGATGCAGGCGTTGTCTGGACAGGTGTGAAAGAATGGAGTGCAGGAAAACAAGCTGCTCCATGGAGCAATTATTTCTTTACGCCGGATGTCTCGTCAGAGGATGAAATTGCGCCGGAGGTTGAAGAATTTTATCGGGAAAATCCTAACCTGCGGCAGGATGTGCTGCAGTTGGAAAATATGCACGAACAGCTGCTTGAAAATCAGGAGGACGAGACAGAAATTCCTCAGTCTCCCATAATCGAAAATCAAAATAAGGATGAAAGTGAAGATGTCAGAGAATAAACAAACTCTCCCTGCATGGGACTTAAGTGATTTGTATCAAGGAGTCAATGATCCGAAAATTAATGCAGATATGGAAGAGTATCGGCAATCGGCATTAACTTTTGCCGACAAATACAAAGGACGCTTGGCCGAAATTTCAGCGGATGAATTTGCTGAAGCTTTGGACTTTTATGAAAAAATGCTGGAAAAAAGTGAACTCCTCGGCAGCTTTGCTTATCTCAATATGTGCACACAAATGAAAAATAAGGAAGCCATGGCGTTCTATCAAAATATTGTTGAGAAGCTGACAGATTACAGCAAGCCGGCAATCTTTTTTGACTTAGAGCTGAATCGGTTGCCTCAGAACAAGATTGATACTTTGTTGAGCAATGAAAAGGTAGCCGCTTATAAGCCTTTTATTGAACGATCACTGCGCTTTAAGGAATATGATTTATCTGAAGCAGTGGAAGAAGTCTTTGTTGAGAAGTCTGTGACGTCATCTGATGCATGGGTGCGTTTTTATGAAGAAACCTCATCCCGTTTGGAATATACGGTTGACGGTAAAAAATATAACGATGCTGAAATCAGCAAACTTCTGCTGGATAAAGATCCGGAACAACGCGCCAAAGCCGGTCGGGAGATTGCTCGTGTGGCCAAAGAAAATGCACCTTTCATGAGCTTTGTGTATAATATGATTATTAAAGACAAATCCATTTCAGATATTAAACGCGGATATCAAACGCCTGTTTCCGCGCCTAATCTTGGAGAGAATGTCAAGGATTCGACCGTTGAAACTTTAGCGCAAACGGTTCGTGAAAATTATGCTAAACTGGCGCATCGTTTTTATAAATTAAAAGCCAAGTGGCTTGGTGTTGACAAACTCACTTATTGGGACAGAAATGCCCCGTTGCCGTTCTGTGATGATGTTCATTACAGCTGGGACGACAGCGTCAAAATCGTATTGAATGCTTATAACGAATTTTCGCCGAAACTCGGAGAAATTGCCCGCAACTTCTTTGACAAGCCTTGGGTCGATGTGCCGCCACGCGATGGAAAACGCGGCGGAGCTTTTGCTGCTCCGGTATCCGGCAAACACCCGTATTTGTTCTTGAATTTTGTCGGCAAACAAAATGATGTTTTGACGCTGGCACACGAACTGGGACATGGCTGCCATATGATGACCCGCCTCAATAACGGCGAGTTAAATGAATGCAGCCGCATGACGACAGAGGAAGTTGCCTCCGTCTTTGGCGAAATGATGACATTCCAATCTCTGTTGCGCCAAACAACTGATGACAAAGCTAAACTCTGCCTGATTGCCGGCAAAGTCAGCGATATGATTAATACGGCCATCCGCCAGATTGCCTTTCACTTCTTCGAAAGCCGCGCTCATGACGAACGCCGCAACGGCGAACTTTCCGAAGACCGTCTGGGCGAAATCTGGTTGGAAGAAATGCGTGCCGCACAAGGTCCTTATGTTGAAATGGGGGATGAAAACGCGCAAATTTGGTCGCAGGTCGGTCACTTCTTCTTCCGTCCGTTCTATGTCTATTGCTACTCCTTTGCCGATTGCTTGGTCAACTCTCTATATCAGGTCTATCAGGAGGGCAAAGTAGAGAATTTCCCTGATAAATATCTGGAGATGTTGTCTAAAACGGCGATTACCGATTATGACAAGCTGCTTAGTCCGTTTGGGCTGAATCCGGATGATCCGGCCTTTTGGAATAAAGGCTTAAGCTTAATTTCGCATTATATTGATGAACTGGAAATTCTGGATAAAAAAGTCTTCGGTTAAAACAAAAGCCCCTTGCTTTTGGCAAGGGGCTTTTTATTTAGGCAATATCCTCCAGTTCTATTTTGATTTTGCAGTTGTAAAATCCGGCGAGATAACTGAGCATTCCCCAGTGGATATATGCCTTGCCGCTTTCCACTTGGTCAA
>CANDEX010000059.1 GCA_947383875.1 uncultured Azospirillum sp.
TTAAACGGACTAAAAAAACATCCTGACTCAATATTATTATATCTTTACTAAAAATGCATTAACATTTTTGTGAAACTTTTATGACACCATTTTTTCGCATATAATAAAAAAAGAGTTCTGATTTCTCAGAACTCTTTTTAACTATCTGTACTAGTTGTCCGTAGCAAAGCTGATTAAAATACGTTATATGAGGGGAGTAATAAGATTTTAAGGTGGCAAAAGCGGAGCGTACAAAGAAGTACGTGAGCATTTTGCCAACCTGCTAAATCTGTATTAATCGCCCATAGAACGTGTTTTAACAGAAGACCACATCTTCTCCAAACTGTAAAACGCCCTCACTTCCGGTTTGAAAATATGGACAATGACGTCAAACGCATCTATCAGAACCCAATCAGCTTTTTCTGCCCCTTCAATCGTAGAAGAAAAACCTGCGGCTTTCAAATTTTCCTGCACCTTTTCTGCCAAAGAAGCAACATGGCGCTGCGATGTGCCGCTGGCAACCACCATATGGTTGGCAATAGATGTCTTGCCGCGCAAATCCATAACTATCACATCCTCAGCTTTGTTATCATCTAGAGTCTTCTCTATGATTTCCAAAACTTTATTTTCATTTTGTTCATCAGCTGTTTTTGCCACGTCATAACTCCTTAAAATAGTTTGGCTCAAAATTAAACCGGCGACCAGGTTTTAAGCGCCCCGTCTTCCTGCTCTTCAACTTCTTGCTTATTCTTTTGCAAACGGTCACGGGTAATATATTGGTTCAAATCCAAGAGGCAGTCAAAAATCCCCTGCTTGGCAATGGCCGACATTGCATAAACCTTATGCCCGACAGCTTTTTCCATCGCCTTAACTTTTTTCTCAACCTCTTCCGGCGGCAAAGAATCGCATTTATTAAGAGCAATCACTTCCGGTTTTTTCATTAATTTGCCGTCATATAGTTCCAACTCGCGCCGGATAACATGATACTCATTAACAACATCTTCAACCGTCGCGTCCACAATATGCAAAAAAGCCGCACAACGCTCAACATGCTTCAAAAAACGATCTCCCAGACCGGTTCCTTCATGCGCGCCTTCAATTAACCCGGGAATATCGGCAATCACCATTTCAAAATTATCTACCCAGGCAACCCCCAGATTCGGGTGCAAAGTTGTAAACGGATAATCGGCAATTTTGGGACGCGCCTTTGTCACAACAGATAAGAATGTCGACTTTCCGGCATTCGGCTGCCCAATAAGCCCGACATCAGCAATCACCTTTAAACGCAACCAAACCCACATCTCTTGTCCCGGCCATCCCGGCTCGGCATAACGAGGAGCCTGATTGACCGAGCTTTTAAACTGCATATTACCGCGACCACCGTCACCGCCTTTGGCAATCATAAAAATCTGCCCCGGTTCAACCATATCAACAATAACCGTCTTCTGATCCTCGGCCAAAATCTCCGTCCCCACCGGCACTTTAATCACAATATCTTCACCTTTGGCACCGGTCATCTGCGACCCCATACCATTTTGTCCTTTATGTGCTTTAAAATGCTGACGATAACGAAAATCAATCAGGGTATTGAGATTTTCGACCGCCTCAAAGTAAACACTGCCGCCTTTACCGCCGTCACCACCGTTAGGGCCGCCGAATTCAATATATTTTTCACGCCGAAAAGAAACGCACCCTGCGCCGCCGTCACCGGATTGAATAAATATTTTTGCTTGGTCTAAAAATTTCATATTACCTGCTTTTACATTAAGAAAGAAACAATACTTAAAATAATCTCTTCTCTATGAAAAATAAAGGGGATGCACGCACCCCCTCCACCTTTTGAATGAGCTTTCAATTATTCGGTAACAACAGAAACAACTGTCTTATCACCGGCTTTTTTACTGAACTCAACTTTACCTTCAGCCGTAGCAAAAATCGTATGATCTTTACCTAAGCCAACATTTTGACCCGGATGATATTTTGTACCGCGCTGACGGATAATAATGTTTCCAGGAATAACAGCCTGACCGCCGCTCTTCTTCAAACCTAAACGGCGTCCGATGGAATCGCGTCCGTTATTTGAACTACCGCCTGACTTCTTATGTGCCATAATTTAATCTCCTAAAACCAAATTATTTACCGATAATGTCGGTAATTTTAACCAAAGTGATGCTCTGTCTGTGGCCGTTTTTACGACGGTAATTCTGTCTTCTCTTCTTTTTGAAGACAATGATTTTATCATCTCTGGTCTGTTTCAACACCTGAGCTTTAACACTGGCACCGGCAACCAACGGAGTACCGATGGTTCCGTCCAAAGCCAGAACTTCGTTAAAAACTACTTCTTTACCTTCTTCACCGGCGATTTTTTCCAATTTAACAACATCACCGGAGGCGACTTTGTATTGTTTTCCGCCTGTTTTAATTACTGCGTACATTTTTATTCACCTAAATTTCGTTATTTTAAACATAAAACGTTGCTTGCAATATACATAACTTTTTAACGCTGTCAACAAGAATCTGTTGAAAAATACACTTTTCAAATCATTTCGTCAAAATCCGATATAATTCGGGTTTCATAAATTTCCCCCGCCACATTCCGCGCTGTTTTTGCTTAGCTTCCCGCTCTGCGGCCAGATACTTTTCTTTCTTGGTACGATAAGCAACCGCCCAGCCGGAAGCAATCATTTCACAATTAATATCTTTACCGTTCACATAACAAATACTCAAATCGCGCTTATAAATATCTTTTTTAATCCGCCGACAATTCACTCTTCCGCTGCTGACCAAACGTTTCAGATACTTAAAAGCCTCTTTGCCGCAAAAATATTCTTTTCCTTCTTTATCTCGACAGGTCTGACGATATTCCGGTGCATCCAGCCCCAGCAAACGAATACGCCGACCGTCGGCCACCAAACTGTCTCCGTCGACCACCTTGATTTTAGCCTCAACAGAAACCGCAGACAGCAACAAAAACAACAGCCATATATATTTCAACATTCATCTCCTTTCCCTCCACTATAGAGGTTTTAGCGGCAAACACAAGCTTTGACCGAGTCTTTCCCCTTAAAATCCGCTTAATAACCTCAAAAAAAACTTTGTCGTTTAACAAACTTTAGCTTATGATAATCGTAATTTTAAGATATCCGCAAGAGGGTTAGTCGCGTGTTAAAAATTATAAACAAAAAGTCGCTTATCACATTAGCAGCACTCACTATTGCCGGCTGCAATTTTCAAAATACATTAAACTTTTTGGATCGTCCGTTTCTTAGTGAAAAAACAGGTCCGGGCTATAACGGCCGCTTACAAATGCCCAATTCGGTTGTTGTCTGCCGTAGTAAACAATGCGCTGCAGCTAAGTTATCCATGTCCAGAGAATACATTTACAACAGCCTGCTGCACCTTTTTGACAACAACAATCACAAAACTGCTTTAATTTGCGCAGCTAACCCGGGAAGTCACACCTGCACCGAAAATTACATTACCATGCCGATTACCGTCGGTATTACACCGGCTTATGCTTATATTGATGCCGTAAAAATTACCGATGTCTCTGTTGGCAGCGGCGCAACCAAATTAGGACTGGTTTTGAACTATAATGTCACCTACAACGGCCAAACACCAAATTGCGTTCCGGCTAAAAGTTTGATGTATGTCAAAAACATCAATAACATCATTTTAGAAGATGCCGGTTATAATTGTAAAATGACCACCCTCGGTCAAACCACCATCAAAACATTATTTGCTATTGACTATATTGATTTAGATTATGGATTTATCGGCGGTTATTACTCTATTGGTTTTTCAGGCCCCGCTTATGGCGGCGGATCGGGCTATATGATGATGCGCCTGCCTAAAGATGCCTACCCGCTGGCTCCGGAATTACAACAACCCAGCAGTGCCGGCCGCAGTGTCAGCTCTTTGCTGAACGGAACAGCCTCTGCAACGACGGTCAGTGATGAAAAAATAGAAATGAACACTAACGTTCAAATTTTTCCTCTCCATAAAAATTAAGCAAAATAAAAAGCCCGTGGTTTAGGAACACGGGCTTTTTTCTCCAAGAAGTTTTGCTAAATTTTCAGGAGAACATAATAATATGGAAACTTATTAAATCTGACCAAAAGTCGTGTCTATACCAGCCGTTTTATCACCCGTTGCATATTCAACGATTGAACCTGCGGCAGCCAAAATAGCTAAACCCACAGCCAAACCGGCAAACCATGTCCATTTTACCTTGCCCATAATTGCTTGGAATGCAATACCGACAAGACCAAAACCACCAAGAATAAAAGTAATGGTTTTAACACTGGTAAAGACATTTCTAACTTTTTTTTGAGCCGTTCCCATCAAGCTGGCTCCATCACTAGCTGTAGCACTAGTAGCCCAAGCCTCATCACAGAAACCCATAGCAATTAACAAAGTCAAACAACATAGGGTTAAAAAATTTTGTTTCAGAAATCGCATCACACATCTCCCTAGTAAAAAGATTAAACTTAAACGGACTAAAAAAACATCCTGACTCAATATTATTATATCTTTACTAAAAATGCATTAACATTTTTGTGAAACTTTTATGACACCATTTTTTTCGCATATAACAAAAAAGAGTTCTGATTTCTCAGAACTCTTTTCTCACATATTTGACAATTAAAGATATAGAATAAAAATCAACAAGCAATAAGCTATTATCCAATCTTTACCCATAGGTGAAGTATTGCGGAGCCTCATACACCACTATCTTTTCAATCTGAGCAAATTTAAGTGTCTGCTGCCCATGAGAGATAACTCCGGCTGAATCAGGCAATTGCCCGTAACGTGTCTGATATTCTTGCAAATCACGAAAACTCATGAACAATCCGTTACTAAACGTAACGTTCCACCCATAATTGGAAATGCCGACATTAACATGAATAATTTTACAGATATCAGTTCCCGTAAACTCCGTTGACGGTGTTTTGGCATCAAATTCAAAACAATCATCCGCCGAAGAACCGCTATACCAGCGCGCTGCACGAGATAATTCTTTATCAACATCCTGCCGAATACGCGATGACGACGGAATTATAACCGCCCGAATATCACAAAAATACAATTTAGCCGCTTTAGGACCAGTCAACAAACCTGAAACCGGTTTATTAAAAGATACCAACTTCCCGGCTTTATCATCAAGAGATAAATTAATGAAATCTTTGACAATCAATTTTGAATTATTGGCAATATTACCATAAATATAATGCCCGCGAACTTTCACAAACTCTTCTGTAGGTGCCATAAAATGATAACGCTCCTCATTAAAAAGCTCAAGTTTCGTTTTTCCGGCTTTTAAAATTTTAGCAAAACGCACAATATTATCCGTCTTAGGAACAATCAACTCACTTTCTGCCGGATTCAATCGCAAACGATAATCATCAAAAATAATCAAACTCCATTCTGACAATTCATAGGCTGCAAAATCTATGTCTTCCAAAATCAGATTATAATATTTTTCATCCGCTTGAAAATTCTGAAAACCGCCATTTTTACCAAACGAGAAGGCCGCTTGCTGCAATGCATCATAGTCATCATCACTAATATCCGAAACAGTCACCTCGGCACGCGTTTCTTCCGTCTGCAGAAAACCTTCTGTTGTTTTTTTCTCGGTTACTACAGTCATCGGCCGCGGTGCCAAAACAGGAACAACGTCTTCCTCTACCCCTCCAACACTAATTTCTTCTGCCTCCTGTGTTTGGACGACAGCGGCTTGTTGATCTGTCTGTACCTGATAATCCTCAACCGGCACATCATCTGCAATAACAATATCCTCTACAATAGATACACCGGACAAATCACTTTTTTGAAGATTATCTTCAATAGCTTCTGGCAAAACATTCTCACCTTTATCCGAGGGAGTAACCTCTGGAGAGAATACCTCTTGCGGTTCAGACATATCTGACAACTCAATTTCGGTTATCTCCTCAACAGAAACGTCTGGCTCAGGTTCTGGCTCCAGTTCCGGTTCCGGTTCTGGCTCTGGCTCTGGTTCTGGCTCAGGTTCCGGTTCTGGTTCTGGTTCTGGTTCTGGCTCTGGTTCTGGCTCTGCTTCCGGTTCTGGTTCTGGTTCCGGCTCTGGCTCTGCTTCCGGCTCTGGTTCTGGTTCCAGTTCTGGCTCAGGTTCCAGCTCTGGTTCTGGCTCAGGTTCCGGCTCTGGCTCAGGTTCCGGCTCTGGCTCTGCTTCCGGCTCTGGCTCTGGTTCTGGCTCAGGCTCAGGTTCCGGCTCTGGCTCTGCTTCCGGCTCTGGCTCTGCTTCCGGCTCTGGCTCTGCTTCCAGCTCTGATACGGAATTTGCTTCTGACGATTCGAAATCATCTAGATGCAAATCCGGCTCCGGTGTACCAAACAAGGATTTTTCAAATTCATCATCAGCTTCAATACTGACATTTGGCAAAGGAGAATCATCATCTAGAATTTCATCCAAATTCAATTCTCCGCTTTCGTGCGCTAAAAAGTCACTGTCAAAATCTGCTGGTTCTTCAGGCTGTGTTTCAATTGGTTCAAAATCAAATTCTTTTTCAGTCTCAGCTAAACTTCCCGGTTCACCAATTTCAAAAACCGGTCCATCATCAAGATTGACCTGCTCCACCTCAATTTCCGTCTCTACTGATGACAATGTTTCATTTTGACTATTTTCCGCATCAACAGCATATCCGTCCGAAATATCTTGAAGTCCGGTATCATATCCGGCTTGCTCTGCAGCTGCTAAAATTTCTTCCGCGGGCACCTCAACATATTCATACTCATACTCTGCCCCCTCAGGCAATTCCTCTCCTTCGGCTAATTCAATATACTCATACTCGTATTCTTCCTCAACTGCCTGCATATTCATTGGATTTCCCGTTTCTTCCACCATAACTGCTTCCTCTAAATTTAAACTTATCAATAATTATAACCAGATTCTCTTAACATCGCTTTAACAACAAAAAAGCACCGTCATTTAATCCGGTGCTTTTTTGTTTAGGTAGCTCGCAAATTCTCACCACTAAGGTTTAGCCCAACCAGGCCATGAACTTACGAATTCGCGTGCTATAAGGGAATAGAAATGAGTACCCTCAAGCCTCCTATAGGACTATCCTGGAGTTCAATTTTTCCTCCATGAGAAGTTATCACATCTTTGGCAATCGACAGCCCCAAACCGACACCGCCGGTCTCTTTATTGCGAGATTCCTCCAAACGGTAGAAAGCCTTAAAGACTTCTTCCCGTTTATCTGCCGGAATACCCGGTCCATCATCATCTACAACAATTTCCATCTTACGATCATTGCTTTCCAAATCCACGGATACAGTTTTACCATATTTGAAAGCATTGCCGATAATATTAGTCATGGCTCGTTTCAATGCCTGCTCACGTCCTTGAATTGCACTGACTTGATCATTTGTTTTATAACGGATCATCGCATTTTGATTACGAAACTTATTTAAAACACTCAAAATCAGCTCATTCATATCAACAAACGCTGCTTTTTCACCACCTTCACCACTGACAAAAGCCAAATAACCGTCAAGCATCTTTTCCATCTCGTCAATATCGCTCAACAAATCTTTCTGCTCCTGCGGATCCGGCAACATAGTCGCCTGCAGCTTCATTCTGGTCAATGGTGTCCGCAAGTCATGCGAAACACCGGCCAACATCTGTGTCCGTTCACTAATCTGACGTTGAATACGCTCTTTCATTTTAATAAAAGCAATAGCCGCCTTGCGCACCTCAGATGAACCATAAGGTTTGAAATCTTTGTTATCAATACCTTTACCAAAATCTTCTGCAACTTGAGCCAACTCAGCAATAGAACGAACTTGTATGCGCAGGAACAAAACTGCCACTAAAAACAACAACATTGACGTTCCGACCATCCAAGCCACAAAACCAAATATCGACGTTGAGAAAATATTTTTTGAAGAAGTTTCAAACTTAAACAATCGCTTTGGCGTATCCACAAAAACAGTCATATTTCTGTCACCTGATTTCCCAATATAAATACTGGTCAAATAATCAGGAAATTTACGGCGTAAATCACTTTCCAAAAATCCTGTTACCAGCTCATTGTGACGACTGACTTTATTAATAATTCTGTGCTTATCTTTATTCAGATAAACACTGACACTCATGTCTAACGTCTCATCTGAAACTTTTTTAATCTCTTGCAGTTTTTCCGGTGATTGTTCAATCAATTGCATCACAAAAGACATATCAGAAGTCAGGTTGTTCGACAGACGTTTACCGACACGCCCCCAAGTTCCGTCAAAAAAAGCAACAATGGAAACAACTTGCACCACAATCAACGGAATAAAAATCAATAACATTGTGCGGAAAAATAAAGTCTTCGGCAAAAGCTTATACTTCAAATAACGCAAAGTGTTATCGACTTTTTCAGGAAATTTCAATCGCATATATTTACTCCTCAAATCAATAACTGCGCCTATCTTAGAATCATTCTCAACCAAATACCAGCAAAATAATCATCCGCCCCAAAACGAAAAATTACAAATTACTACAAAAGATTGACAAGCGCACCCTCTTATTTTATTGTCATGTCAAGAGCTCAAAACTCTTCTACAAGAATTAATGAAGCCCACTTATGTGGGAGTCCGTCCGAATATATTGAATAGGCGGGTAGTTGCTTGTAGACTATTTTGAGCTCCCACACCTTATTTCAAATCAAAAAAACACAAGGACAAATCATAAACAAACAAAGAAAAGACGTTTTAAACCGCTTCTATAAAGACTGCGGGCTGGAACTATTTAAACTTAGAACCGAACACAGATTAAACCTGATTAAATTGAGCCATAAAACATTAATCCCCGCTGCCAAACTTGACCGGTTAGAGAGAGGAGAATGCCGCGAACCTTGAACATTGTGCAAACTGATTGCTTTCTACGGCAGATTAATCCAGATAAAACTAACCGAATAACATAACCCTAAGGTTACCATACGACAAAAGTTCAAAGAACGAGCAAACTCGCTACTAAAAAACTTGGATAGCGAGTCGAGTAATAAGATTTTAGGGTGGCAAAAGCTAAATCCCACAAAGACGACAAAAGTTCAGAGAATGAGTAAAATCTCCCCCCAAAAACTTGGATAGCGAGCATAATACGCCGTTAATTTTTTTCGACGTGTACATATAGCTACACGAGAACAAAAATTAACAAGTAGTATGCCACTAGACAAGTTTTTTCCCCTGTTATTCGGGAAGCAACATATATCCCTTCCCCCTCACAGTCTGCAAATAACGGGGGTTCTTAGAATCTTTTTCTATTTTTTTGCGCAAACGCGTAATTTGCACATCTATGGAACGCGGACTTTGCCCCGCACCTAAAATATCAGCCAATTTCTCACGTGAAAACACTTGCCCGGTTTTCTGTCCGAGAACCGACAACAAAAGCTGCTCAACCGGAGTTATATGGATAATCTGATTCTGCTTGGTAGAGAGCTCTTTCTTCTCCAAATCATACAGACATAATCCCAAATCCAAAATTTGTTTTTCCGCAAAAGCTTCTTTGGGCGCACGACGCAAGATATTTTTAATGCGCAGCACTAACTCTTTCGGTTCAAAAAGATCGGAAGAGCACACGTCTGAACTCCAGTCACTAAGGTCAATC
>CANDEX010000060.1 GCA_947383875.1 uncultured Azospirillum sp.
TTTGAGTAATGGTACTTGTGTTGCCGCTTGTAATGTCGCGAACTGTACGACCTGTATTTCCGGCAACAGTGCACAATGTTCAATCTGTAAGTCCGGATACATATTAAATGATGGCTTGTGTGTCAGTGCTTTATTACCGATAGATGAATGTCCTGCTAATACCATGCCGCGAACCTGTAATGGTCAGGAGTATTGCTGTCCTGCTGGCGTAAGTTGCTTGAGTAGTAGTGGTGGAGTACAATGTTTTATGAAAATGCCGAATCGAGATGATGGTTTGCTTTAAGGAGAAAGACAATGAAGAAATTAAGTTTATTGTTAATGCTAGGCACGGCTCTTACTCCTTGGTCAGTAAATGCAGCAGACTGTATCGCGACACCGGATTGTGCTGAGTTGGGTTTTACCGCGGATGCTTCCAAGTGTGAGGGAGCTGCTCTCAAATGTCCTTGGGATACCAGCAAAGCTGCTTGTAAGGAGACAGGTGAATGTGGTGTTGAGAACTGCGCAACCTGTGTTGCAGGACGGTCTGATAGCTGTGCAGTTTGTAAAGACGGGTATTCTCTTATTAAATTTGTAGAAGGTCAATATAACTGTTTCCTGGCAATAAATACATGTAAGGTTATCAATTGCTCAGCTTGTGTTTCCGGAGATACGACAGTTTGTAAAACTTGTGAGGATGGATATACATTGACCACATCGGGAGGTTGCGAAAAATCTTCTACGGAAGATGATACTCTCACGCGTTGTAAGTTGAATTACACAGTTTATAAACGGATTGCCGAAGATTTGAAAACAGCAATATTACGAAGCACCTGTAAGATGTATACAAGCTGGAGTCTTATTGCTCCGATTAAGCTGGGGGAAACCTGTACTCAGTTTAATACGCGTATTAAACAAGAAATAGAAGCACATAATGCCAGTTGTGGAGCCGAGTATAAAGTAGAGGTGACAGCGACAGCTCGTTGTGACACCTGTTGTGATCTTAATAGTTATGGTGTGGATGGTTCATTTTATCTATGTGAAGATAATGGGGATGATGATCCCAGAACCTCGTTAGCCAATTAAGGAGAAAGACGATGAATAAATTAAGTTTATTGTTAATGCTAGGCACGGCTCTTACTCCTTGGTCGACTAATGCGACAGATTGCGTGGTTGCACCTGATTGTGCTTCTTTAGGATACACAATGTCAGCTTCGGATTGTAAGGACAAAATTGCCGTCAAATGCCCGAGTGACAGCAGTAAGGTCTTTTGTAAGGCTGAAGCTGTCGTATCGTTAGGGCTTCCTATTCTCTATGGAGACGGGACAGTTAGTAAGGAAATTCTTTCCGGTAAAACCCCAATCGGTGTTGTCTTTGATGAAACCAACAAATTTGCTGTAGCACTGACTGATGTTAAACAAGACGGTTCGGCAGGAACAGAGACGATGTATTGGTCAAGTGGTGCTTGCGATACACCGGGATTGCAGAATTGTGGCACTTCAGAGATTTCGAATGGGAATGATTTAATATCTATTTCTTGCGGTGCTGATGGTAGAGCAAATACGGATGCCATATTAGCCAGCACTTGTAACGGAACGACTTATGCAGCAACCGCCGTAAACAGCTATCAGCCGGGCGGCTGTACCAAAGATTTTTGTAAGAAAACCAAATGGTTTTTACCCAGCCTGAGTGATTTACAGAATATATATAGAGTTAAAGATCAGTTGGATAAAACGCTGGGATCGTTAGGTACTGTGAGTGCTACAAATATAGGAAACAAATACTACAAATCCTCTACCGAAATGTCTGCCTCTATTGTATGGGTATTTGATATGGGATATGCTTACAGGAGGAGAGACTTTGGTAAGCAAACTCCGCATAATGTCCGCCCTGTTATTTACTATGGGGAATCGAAAGGGATGACGTGTGAACAAAAACTTTCAGACTTGAGCAGCAATGCAAGTTTCAGGAAAGTTACAACCGCAGCAGAGCTCAAAGCAGCAAACGCGGCGGGTAATACGGTGTTAATGATGAATGATATAAATCTTGGTTCAGAAAATCTGACAATTAATGCCAAATATGTTTCTTGGCCTGGAGAGTATGAGGAGTGCAGCAGCTATGCACGTCCGACATTGACAACTACGGGTAATGTGACTTTCTTGGCAAGCACAGATCATAGTTTAGGGGTTAATCTCAAGGCCAATACCTTGACAGTTCCCAAAGGAGTAATTGAACTATATGGTGTCAATGTTAATAAATTCCAAGACGATAATGGTCAAAATGTTTGGTTTTTTGGCGATACGACTATTGGGACCTGGGCTGCAAATGTTCAGGGCGGTGCTCAGTTGTTTTCGACAGATGGCACGTATATAGGCGTTATTAAAGGTTCTCCCGGTTTTATTAATAGAGATAAAAATCGCATTATTACCGTGGCAATAAATGGTTTCCAAAATATGACCGGAGCGACAACGGTTTATGGCGGCGGTTGGACATCCCTTGATAGTGCGAATATTACAGTACCAGCAAGTTTGTTTAATATGATTAACGGACCAGTAGAGTTGGAATATAACGCAAAAGTGACGGTTAGCGGTACGATTAATAGCTGTAATGCTGTCGTCAGCTTCTATTCACTGGACGATACAGATAATAAGAGCTGTTTCAATGATATCTGTCCGATGCAGAAACAGAACTGCAGCCAATTCACCCACTCGGAATTGACTTGCAGCAATGGTAAATATTCTTGTCAATAGACAAAGGAGGAAAAATAAAACACCGGAGACAGATGTCTCCGGTTTCTTTTATGAGAACAAAGGAAGAGCTTTCATGCCTCATTCTGCTAATCAGAAACAGCGCAGGGTTGATTTTTGAATTTAAAACGCCTAAATTAAAGACAGCTTAATGAGGAGAAACGGATGGAACAGAATTTACCTGAATTGCGCGATATTCATCTGCCGGACGGCGTGTCGCTGTTTCCCCCGGCCTATGGCTGGTGGGTTATTTTGGGTAGTGTCCTGTTATTGCTGGCTCTGATCGAATTGTTTTTAATTCTTCGCCGTAAAAGCAAAAAACGTTACGCCCTCTATCTCCTGCAGCATATTCCCCAAGATAATATTGCCGCGGCCGCTTTGCAAATATCCGAAATTTTGCGCCGTATCTGTGTCTTTAAATACAAAGACGCCGCGGTGCTGTATGGATCAGCATGGCTTGATTTTCTTAATAAGCATAGTAAAAACAAATTAGGGGAACAGGCTGCAAAGCTGTTACTTGATGCTCCTTATATGAATCCGGAATCTGTATCTTATACCCGGCAGGATTTAGAAAGATTGCGGCAGTTCAGCACGCGCTGGATAGGAGAAAACTTATGACCCATTTTGCATTTCCATTGGCTTTTGGCGGGTTGCTGCTCCCGTTTCTGATTTGGTACTTTTTGCCGGCGGCCAAAGGTTTACACGGTGATGCGTTGCGGGTGCCGTTCCTGAAAGATTTAGCGCGGATTAATTTGAAATCGGGCAGTATTTGGGGCGGAATGAGTGCAGATAATGTCAAATTAACATCGCCTCAATGGTTGTTGGTTTATCTGATTTACGCTTTATTGATAACGGCATTGGCGCGTCCGCAATGGGCCGGAGAACCGATAAGGGTCCATAACTTTAGCCGTGATATTCTTTTGGTGATGGATATCTCAACCTCCATGGAAGAGCTTGATTTTGTGCTTAACAATCGCCCGGTGAGCCGCTTAAACGCTGTCAAAAAAGTGGCCGGAGATTTTATTGATAAGCGTGGAGAAGACAGAATAGGCTTGGTATTGTTCGGAACCAGAGCTTATTTACAGGCTCCGATAACTTTTGATAAAGCCGCCGTTAAACAGATTTTGTATGCCATGCAGGCCGGAATGGCCGGTAATTCTACCGCTATAGGCGACGCTCTGGGATTGGCCTTAAAAAGCCTGAAAGATGAAGCCAAACCTGATGAGAAAATCATCATTTTATTGACAGATGGCGAAAATAACGATGGTAGTGTGACCATTCCGCAAGCTGTAAAATTGGCTAAAGAAGCCGGTGTAAAAGTTTATACCATTGGCGTGGGGAGCGATGGTCGCGATTTTGCCTCTTTCTTTGGTTTGCGTATGGGGGGCGGTGTTGACGACAGCAGTCTGAAACAAATAGCCGCAGAAACTGACGGCACTTATTTCCGTGCTAAAAATACGGCATCATTGCAAAAAGTTTATGAGGCAATTGACCAATTAGAACCAACGGAAAACGAAGACAGTTTTGTGCAGGAAATCAGAGAATTATACTATATACCTTTATTAGCAGCCTTAGGATTGGCAGCATTGTTTGTTCTGTTAAACCGGAGAACGAGAAATGTCTGATTTTATAAATAATTTTCATTTTATTCGTCCGCTGGTGTTACTCTTGCTGACGCTGCCTTTGTGGTTTTTGTGGCGATATGCGCGCAGTCGGGGACGTGATTCTTCCTGGGCGCAGGTCTGTGATAAAAATTTGCTTGATTTTTTATTGGTTAAAGGTAGTTCCGTGCAACGAAAATTAATAGTCTGGCTGGGCATCGCCGGATATACGGCCGGAGTGTTGGCTGCCGCCGGCCCTGCTTGGCATAAAAAGGAAATCCCCAATCTGGCCCCGGAAAATCCTGTGATGATACTATTAAATCTCTCAACCGATATGGCCGAACAGGATTTAACACCCAATCGTCTGATACGGGCTAAATTTGAAATCTCAGACTTATTGAAAATGATACCCGCGGCTCAAAGCGGAATGATTGTCTATAGTGATGAGCCTTTTCTTATCAGTCCCTTGACAGATGATGCACGGTTGCTGGATAATTTGTTGCCACGCCTTAATTTTGATCTTATGCCCGGAAATGGTGATCGCCTTGATCGCGCACTGGATTTGGCAGTTGAAAAATTTAAGAGTGCCGGATTTCCTCAAGGCAATATTGTTGTCTTTTCTTCTGATATCGGAGAGCGTTTGGATTTAGCTCTGGAGGCTGCGAAGAAAGCTAATGCCGCCGGATATCCGGTCAATGTGGCGGCAGTGACAAAAGGAGATTCGGAACGCTTGCGCCTCTTGGCAAAGGATGGCGGAGGTCTGTATATTCCTACAGTTTCCGCAGACAGGGATATGCTCAAATTAGCCGAACGAATTAATCAAAATGATGAGCAACAACTGAAAGAAACCGAAAACCTGCGTTCGGTTTGGGCGGATTATGGTTATTATTTGACATTTATTCCGGCTTTATTCTGCTTGTATTTTTTCCGCCGTGGAATACTGGTTCTTCTATTTATGCTTTGCGGTGTGCATACGGCTCAGGCCGGTTTCTTTCTTAATAATAATCAGGAAGGATTAAAAGCGTTTAATAATCAGGATTACGCCGCCGCTGCCGCTAAATTCGAACGTCCGGATTGGCAGGCTTCAAGTTTTTATCGGCTTGGAGATTATCAAAAAGCATACGAGACCTTTGCTAAAGGCGAAGGAACAGAAGCTCTGTATAATCAAGGAAATGCGCTGGCTAAAAGCGGAAAATTGGATGAAGCGATAAAAAAATATGAGGAGGTTCTGGAACAAAATCCGCAGCATGAGGATGCCAAGTTCAATCTTGAATATCTGAAACAGCAAAAACAACAGCAGCAACAAAGCTCGACCCAGAATAATCAAGATAAACAAGATGATAAGGATAATCGGCAGCAGTCTCAGCAAAATCAGCAGTCCGGTCAACAAAATCAGGAACAAAACCAATCCGGAGAGTCATCTGAACAGTCTGAGCAGCAGCCGGATAAAAATGAACGGCAGAATGCGGATGCGCAGCAGAATAAGAGTGACGAACAGAATAATTCTCAAAACCAACGGGAACAAGATGAAAATGATACTTCCGATCAAGGAAAATCACAAGCTGAACAGCAGCGTCAGCAACAAGTTCCCGAAGCAGAGAAAAAGCCGCAAGAGTCTGCGCCTTCCGGGTTGCAAAAAGGCAGTAACGATACTAAATATGATGAGGAAGTGCAGGCGCGCGAACAGCAATATCGTGAAATCCCTGAAGATCCCGGCGGGTTGTTGCGTGCTTTTATTTATCAGGAATATATGAAAAACCGTTATAATCGAGGCCGATAATGAAAGAATTTGTTAAATCCGTTGCTTTAAGTTTTATGCTGAGCGCAGCCTTTATTAATGCGGCATTGGCGCAGACATTTACCGCGACAGTTAATCGTACTGAAGTGCCGCAAGGAGAAACGTTTGTTCTGACTTTGGAATTGACAGATGGTGCCGATAACGGTAATCCGGATTTGAGTGTATTGGATAAAGATTTTATCGTTTACTCCGTCGGCAGCGGTTATAATTTTAATTATATCAACGGCGTATCCTCCAAGTCTCGCCAATGGCAGATTGCATTAATGCCTAAAAATTCCGGACAAATTACCGTTCCTGCCGTTAAATTAGACAATATGGAAACCGCACCGATTACTTTAAATGTCATACCGGCTTCGGCTGTCGAACCGCAATCATCCGCCGGAGGCAATTATCAAGCACCGCAACAAATGAATAAGCCAAAATTCAGTATGATTGCCGAAACCGGAAATAAAACGCCGTATGTTCAGCAACAGATTGATTATACGATTAAGATTTACGATACGGGCGGATTACAGGGAGAAGCACCGCAGTTTATTGAGGATGGCAGTAATAACTGGATTATCCGCAGTTTGGGGGCTCCGACGGTTGGCAGTAAAATCGTCAATGGTCGCAGCCTGCGCGAAATAACTTTCCGCTATGCGCTGTTTCCGCAAAAAAGCGGTGTTCTGCAAACCCCGGAAGTGCAGTTTAACGGTTATTATTTGACACGTTCCCGCGGAATGAATGATCCTTTTGATGATTTATTTGGCAGTCGTTTGGGAGGAATTGGTTTCGCAGATATGTTCGCAACGCGAAATCCGGTGATGTTGACGGTTAAGCCGGAACGAATAAATGTTCAGCCGATACCGACAACCAACAACGGCAGTTGGTGGCTTCCGGCGCAACAGGTCGCGCTTTTGGCAGAATGGGAACCGCGCCAACCGGTATTTAAAGTGGGAGAAGCCGTCAACCGAACAATTTATTTGAAAGCAGTCGGTATTGCGGAAAGCCAGCTGCCGGAATTGAATTTTGCGTCTGTTCCGGGATTGAAACAATATCCGGATAAAGCCGTTGCTTCCAGTGGTATTGATAACGGACAAGTCGTTGCCGTCAAGAAAATCTCTAACGTCTATATTCCGACGCGTGCCGGAAAAATGACTATTCCTGAAATTGCCGTAGATTGGTTTAATGTGCGAACCAATCGAATTGAGCGTGCTGTTTTGCCTCCGGTGAATATTAATGTTCAACCGGCAGAGGATGCAACTGTTGTTGCTGATGAACCGACACCGACCATTGAAGACCGAACAAAAACTTTGGAGAATGTGACGGATGAAGTGGCTGAATTGGTTGAAACCAGCTTGCCGCAAGGGCGAACTTATTTGCCGTATTTCATTGGGGGAGCTGCTTTTTTATTGGGTATTCTTGTGAGCTGGCTTATATTCGGCGGACGGAAACAAATACAATCTGTTGAAGAGGTAAAAGATTATGAAAAATATATTATTCGCTCAGCTAAAGATAAAGATTATCGCGGTTTGCGCGATGGCTTAATTGCCTGGGCGCGCGACCATTGGCATAATTCTAAAATAACAAACCTGAAAGATGTTGCTTTAGCCGCCGGAAATAAAGATTTTGCTGTTCAATTGGAAAATCTGGGAGCACTCCTGTATGCTCCGGATGGCGGTGAATTTAATGCCGAAATCTTCTTAAAGACTTTTGACAAGGTGCGTAAAGCCAAAATAAAATCCTGTGGCGATGACCAGCCTTTGCCCAAGCTTTATAAATAAAACAAAGGCCTCTGTTTTCAGAGGCCTTTACGTACAAAAGATTAAATCAATCCCTTTTCCAGCAGAAAATATTCCGGAACGTTCAGAACCATACGACCGATAGCCAGTTCGGCATATTCATCATCTTTGAGAGTGATTTGAATGTTTTTGCCTTCGGGCAGCGGAACACCGGCATACTGAGACATTTCTTTGAAAGAAAGTTTGAACTTGCCTTTTTCGGTTTCAAATACATAACCCTCAGGCGTTCCGGTAGTCCGGTTGATTTTAATTTCTAACTTGTCCATAGTAATTTAATTTTGATGATTAAACATAATTGTAAAAAAAACTGCCCGCAGACTAACTGTATAGCCATAAAGAGTCAAGTTAAAAAAAGGAGCCGCAACGGGCTCCCAATATTTTAAGCGGCTTTAATCAGCCCATGTTTTTTCTTACCTTGCGACAGCTTAATTTGCCCGTCGATGATATCTGCGGTGCTGAATTTGTAATTTTCATCACTGACGACTTTGTCATTGACTTTCAAGCCGCCTTGTTTAACCAAACGACGACCTTCCCCCTTGCTGGCGATAAATCCTAACTCAAGAAAGGCGTCTAACAGGCTTAATCCGTCAACGGAGGATTTTTCGATGCTGGGCAGTTCTCCGCCAGCAATTCCTTGCTCAAAAGTAGCAATGGCGGTGTCACGCGCAGCTGTGGCTTCAGCTTCTCCTCGGCAAATTTTAGTAGCCTCAAATGCCAAGATTTTCTTAGCTTCGTTAATTTCCTGATCTTTCAAAGCTTCCAGTCTGCGGATTTCATCTATCGGTAAGTCAGTGTAAATTCTCAAACACTTTCCGACTTCGGCATCGCCGATATTGCGGAAATATTGATAGTAATTGTAGCTGGGCAGCTTTTCTTCGTTAATCCAAACGGCATTGCCTTCGGATTTTCCCATTTTTTTGCCGTTTGAATCCGTAATAATCGGACTGGTAAAGCCAAACAGCTCAACATCATATTTACGCCGCCCCAATTCAGTGCCTGAGGTAATATTTCCCCACTGGTCAGAACCAGCAATTTGCGCGCGGCAACCGTATTGGCGGTATAGAACCGTAAAGTCATAACCTTGGAGCAGCATATAGTTAAATTCAAGGAAAGACATCGGTTGTTCGCGTTCTAAACGCGTTTTAACGCTGTCCATGGTCAACATCCGATTGACAGAATAGCAAGTGCCGATATCTCTTAAAAATTCAAGATAATTGACATTTTTAAACCAATCCCAGTTATCAACCATAACCGCATCATTGGCTCCGTCGCCGAATTTCAGGAATTTACCGAAAGATTTCTTCAAGCCATTGATATTATGCTGCAAAGTAGCTTCATCCAAAAACGGGCGCAATTTATCTTTGCCTGACGGGTCACCGATACGGGCAGTTGCGAGATCGGAAGAGCACACGTCTGAACTCCAGTCACTAAGGTCAATCTCGT
>CANDEX010000061.1 GCA_947383875.1 uncultured Azospirillum sp.
TGACGTCAGGCGAGGGAACAGGTTTGTCTGTCGTTATGCCTGCCGGCGGATTAATCAGCGGTAACAGACCACCGATGTTGGATTGTCTTGCTTTTAAGAATTCTTCTTTGGTGATGAGATCGTTTTCAGCTAACTCTTTCATAATCAAAAAGCGGGAAACGATATTTTGTTCTTGCGGGGTGAACAAAACTTCAACGGCTTTTACGTTAGCCTCTGTTACGGCAATGTTTTCAGCTGCGTTTTTTTGTTCACGGATAAATAAGGCTTCTTCCAGGGCTGATTTTCCCTGACGAGCAGCAGCTTCTTCGCTGATGCTGAATATCTTTGTGCCGTTGGCATCTTCAATGACCAGTTTGGTTTGGTTCATGTTAATCAGGCGCAACCGCTTAGCTGCAACATCGGTCATTTTCTGTGGCAGCATGTCATCCGTTCCGAGAACCGTTGTTTGGTTGCCGGCAGAGAGCATTAATTCTTCATAATATTGTCTCGCGAGGTTGGGACGCCCCATTTTTTCCGCGGTCAAAGCTCCGACCATTAAGGCTTGGGCATTTTTCGGATTTTGCCGCAGAGACATTTGGACGTGTTCTTCGGCTTCAACAAAATTTCCCTGTGAGTAAGCCAGTGTTGCTTTGGAGGCTTCTTTTGCTCCGGCATCACCGAAGGTCAGGCTGTTGTATGTATCCGGACTGGTGTGATTTTCAATGTAAGAACAACCGCTTAACAAACCGGCGGTTAAAGCCGCGGATACAAGAATTCTGGTTATTTGCACAAGTTTGCTCCCTTATTAATAATTCGGCGGCCGAGTGACGGCGCAGGCCGTTAAAGTCTTTACTTGAAATGCATATTATTAAATATATTCAAAGAATACAATAATTTTGTTGGCGTTGTGAATTTTGCTTGATTTAAAATTTTTTTTATGTAGTATGCAAGCAATTATCAGTGTCAGCGCGGGCGTGGTGAAATTGGTAGACACGCCAGATTTAGGTTCTGGTGCCGCGAGGCATAAGAGTTCGAGTCTCTTCGTCCGCACCATACGCACTGCATCGGTTTGAATCAACTATGTATAAAGAGAATATAATGAAAGCTACTGAGTTAAAATCCGAAGGGTTGAAAAAAGAATATACTGTCGTTATTCCCGCGGCAGATTTTGAAAAACAGGTTGAAGCTAAAATCAGCCAAATTGCCAAAAGTACCAAAATTCCCGGTTTTCGTCCAGGTAAAGCTCCGAAAGAAATGCTGAAACAGAAATATCGTGCTTCAGTATTGGGGGAAGTTTTGGATGAAGCCGTTCGTGATGCAACTGAAGAAGTTATTAAAAGCAATAAGCTTAATCCGGTCATGATGCCGAATATTAAAGTTACTAAGTTTGAAGACGGTAAAGATATTGAATTTTCTTTGAATATTGAATTGATGCCGGAAATTAAAGTCGGTGATCTTTCTTCCATCAAGTTGGAAAAATTGATGGCAGAAGTTCCGGCTGAAGAAGTTGAAAAAGCATTGAATTATATCGCCCAGTCCCGCCGCGAAACGGTTAAAGTTGAAGAAGACCGCGCTGCTGCTAAAGGTGATACGGTTGTTATTGATTTTGTCGGTTCTGTTGACGGCGTTGAGTTCCAAGGCGGCAAAGGCAATAATTATCCTTTGGAATTGGGTTCTAATTCTTTTATTCCGGGTTTTGAAGATCAGCTTATCGGTAAAAAAGCCGGAGAGAAAGTTGATGTCAATGTTACTTTCCCTGAAAATTATCATGCTAAAGATTTGGCTGGCAAAGCTTCTGTTTTTGCTGTCGAGATTAAAGAATTACGCACTGCAAAAGCTGTTGAAATCAATGATGAATTTGCCAAATCTTTGGGTGAAGAGAGTTTAGATAAACTGAAAGCTGCTATCGCTGAACGTATTAAGGGCGATTATGAAGCAGCTTCTAAAATGAAACTGAAACGTCAGTTGTTGGATAATTTGGATAGTGAATATAGCTTTGATGTTCCGGCCGGGTTGGTTGATGCTGAATATAAGAGTATTGTTGATCAGTATGAACAGGCTAAAAAGTTTAACCAGTTGGATGAAAGCGAAAAAGCTAAATCCGAAGAAGAATTGCTGGCTGAATATAAAGATATTGCCGTTCGCCGTGTTAAACTCGGTCTGCTGTTGTCTGAAATCGGCAAAGATGCTAAAGTAACTATTACTCCGGATGATATTAATAAAGCTATTATGAATGAAGCTAAAAAATATCCGGGACAGGAAAAGGCTGTATTTGATTATTACCTGAAAAATAAACAGGCTATTGAAGCTTTAAAAGCTCCGGTTTTTGAAGAAAAAATTGTTGATTATGTTATCAGTAAATCTAATGTCAGCGAAAAAATCGTCAGTATTGAAGAATTGTATTCTTTTGACGATGATAAAAAGCCGGCAAAGAAATCTGCTAAAAAATCTGCAGAAAAAGCTGAAACAAAAGAAACTAAAAAGTCTTCCAAAAAATCAGCTTAATGATTTGATGAATGTAAAAAAACCTCCCGAATGGGAGGTTTTTTTATGTCGTATGTTAATTGCGGAATGAATAAAAGCGGTGCAGCAAGTAAGTCAGAACTGTTGAAAGTATAGTAAAAACAGCTTGGCTATATAATATATTGTAATGAAGGATATCTACCGTAATCCACATAAAAAGATAGTTGGCGATAAGCATTAACAGATATACATTCCATGCTTTGAGGTATTCTTGTTTTATACTGTTATGCGAACAAAATACGCAGTGTTTCATACTGAAAATGGACAGATTAACGGAGAGAAAAAATTGAACTATAATTGCTAATTGATAAGGCAGAGCTATCACTTTGATAAAAAATACAAATAGTAGATAAGCAGTTACTGTGTTGAATCCGCCGACGATGATAAAGCGCAACTGTTGCGGCAGTTTAAACCAGTGAATTGTAATGATATTGTATAATTTTTTCATCGTATCAGGTAAACCTCGAATATCTGGTTTTCAAATACCGGTGGCAAGTTTATATTTTGTTTGTCTCTTTTATAATCCGGGGATGTCTTTTTTATGATGTAATAATCTCCGGGTGATGGTGGTTCCGGTGAAATCTTTGTCATTTTACCGGCTTCAAAATAGCGACGGTAGAAATACATGGAAGTTTCAATTCCCTGAATTTTTTCAAGCCATGGAAATTTGAAAGTGATATTCTTGTCCGGAAAATAGTATTTGAATGCGGCACTCCAAGTTTCATATATCCAAGGCAAAGGTTCGGCTGTTGGAGCGAAGGAAATGGTGATTTGGGATTTTACGGTTAATTCTTTGGCCATAAAATCAGCTATTTGGTGATAGTAAATGCCGTTTTCTTTGTGGTGAAAGTTGTAATTTACGGCAGAGGACCAGCAGATTATAATTGTAAAGATTATATATAAGGCGATATTTTTTATACTTGATGAAATGTAGATGATGCTGAAAATGCTGCATAGAACTGCATAGTAGGTTTTGTGAGCTATATGAGGAACTCCAGCATCCATTTTGAGAATAAAGAGCAGAAATAAAAGGATTGATGTCGCACCAAATAAAAATGCTTCATTAATTAATATGGAAAAATCTTCTTTTTTGAAAAATTTTTTGATGAAAACTATCCAGGCTATTACAGTTAGGACAATTTCTGTTTTAAATAATTTTATAAGATCGAATAAGGGTTTCTGCCTTAATTGTACATAGGCGTTTTCACTCATGCTGTTGACAGTATGAAAGTAAAACAAAGCAAAACTTAAGCCGATTAAAAATGTTATAAATTCGAACGGGAAAGCTTTAGCCATCAGCCAGGGGCGGAATAAATTATGATAATTTATTTTGTCGTGGAATACGTAATACAGCAGATTATATATTAGTATTCCGAAGTAGAAGATTATGGCTGTTTCTTTTGTGTAAACGGCCAATAAGGCCAGGAAACAATATAGCCAAAGGTATCGAAATTGGTGCTTTTGCGTATAGCGGCGCAAACAAATGAAACTGCTAAGTAAAAATATGAGTTCGTTTTGCTCGGGAAAAATAATATTATTTACCCAGAATACGGCCGGCAGTAAAGTTATTGTACCGATAAGCAACAGTCTGGTTTTAATGGAAATATAATCAAGCAGATTAAATAAAAGCCATAATATCAGCGCTTGTTTGAGAATGACATATATATTAATCAGCGCAAAGTTATGGGTTACGGCATAGAGAAAATTCAAATCAAAAAAGGAAATGGGGGCCAGCCTGTCGTTAGCATAGGTAGCAGCGACTCCTTTATCGAAAATAAATGTTGTATTTACGCTCATCAAATCATAGTTGTTAAATAAAGAATCGTCTAAGAGGAAGATATTTAAGCTATATACGGAAATGCTGACGAAACAAAATATAAGTCCTGCGATTTCTTTGTTGTTGTTTCGGTTAAATGTATGTTTACAAGAAGGAAATAAATAGGTTTCTTTCTCTGCTCTGATGAGCTTGAGAGAGAGTACAGTTAAACTCAATAAAACTAACACTCCTAAGGCATAAGGAAACCAGCCTGAACCAAATAAATAAAAATTAAAATTGCGGAGGACAGTTGCTAATATGTTGTTTTGAAACAGAGGTTCTTGCAGCATTAATATTCCCTCATTAAAAATTTTAAACGTAATTTTTGTAGAATTACTTTGTAATAGGGGTAAGGCGGTTGTTTGGTTTGTAAAACCGCTCTGACATCAGATTTGACTTTTGCATCGGCAATTTTCATCGCCGGTCGACGGATGATTGAGACATTATTGCCAAACCAACGGTATTTGACCAGCAGTTTAGGTTGATTGGCCAATTTTAGTCCGGCAGAAAGAATTTGGCGGCATAGGTCGTAATCTTCTGCCGGAGAGTAGTCCTGATTATAACGGATGTGATGTTTTTTTATGTCGCTGCTGCGAAGAATTGAGGTTGTGTGCATAATCGGGTTACCTTGGAACATATCATTCCAACCGGGAAAGTTTTTTTGCGTCCATATCCAGCCGAGATTATAAAAACAGTATTTCAGATAATTAATTATTCCTTTATCCGGTTTGCTGCTGAACAGTTCGCACCAACTTCCCGCCATAGTGATGTCAGGGTGAGAATCCATGAATTTAATCTGTTCTTCCAAGCGAGTAGGTAAAGAAATGTCATCATTGTCCATGATAACCCAATATTCACCTTTTGCTAAATCCATTAGTTTGTTGCGGCTGGCTGAAATACCAAGGTTCTTTTCGTTACGATAATAACGAATACGTGCATCTTTAAACGTTTTAATTATTTCTTCAGAGTTATCAGGGGAGGCGTCGTTAAGCAGGATCAGTTCAAAGTCAGTGAAAGACTGGTTCAATATACTTTCAACGGCTTCTTTTATAAACGGAGCTCCGTTATAGACGGGTATAAGAACTGATGCTTTTATGCCGGACATAAATTTTCCTTTATATTTATTTGATTTTTATTAAGAAATATCATTTATAATAAATTTTACAATTTTTTATATGCGGCAGTTTGTTTTTTGGGGATATTTATGCTTTACAGTCATGGCAGAACGGTGCAAACGGCAAATGACATTTTGGTAATTATAGCAAATTTTATGTTTAAGATAAAACGCCTGTTTCTGGTAAAATTTCCGAGATTGGTTAAATATATTCAGAGATTGCGTTAACGGAAAGAGGAAATGAAAATGACAGAAAAGTTACCTAAGCTAGCAATAGTGGTTCCTTGTTATTATGAAGAGGAAGTTCTTCCCAAGACATTGAAGGTCATTGGTGGTTTGCTTAAAGAAATGATAAAGGCTAAAGAAGTGGCAAAAGATAGTGTTGTCTGTTTGGTTAATGATGGCAGTCAGGATAAGACTTGGGAAATTATTCAGCAGGCGGCAGCTAAAGACAAGAATATTTTCGGGGTTAGTTTGTCGCGAAATTTTGGTCATCAGAAAGCGATTATTGCCGGTATGTATGAATGCGAGGCTGATATATATGTGACCATAGATGCGGATTTGCAAGATGATTGTTATGCTATCCGAGAGATGTTGAATAGAGTCAAAGCCGGATGCGATATTGTTTACGGTGTGCGGGACAGCAGAGAAACAGATACGTTTTTTAAGAAATATTCGGCATTAGCTTTTTATAAGCTTATGAAAATTTTGGGTGTCAATATTGTTTACAACCATGCGGATTTTCGTATGATGACACGGCGAGCTGTCAACCAGTTAAAAGAGTTTCCGGAACGCAATCTGTTTTTGAGGGCGCTGGTGCCTTTGGTTGGTTTTAAATATGATAAAGTTTATTATGACCGTAAGGCGCGAGAAGCCGGAGAAACTAAATATCCGTTGATGAAAATGTTGGGGTTTGCATGGAGCGGAATTTCCAGCTTTTCGATTGTTCCTCTGCGTTTAGTCACGTTTACCGGTTTTGCGGTTTGTTTTCTTAGTTTGGTTTTTATGGCTTATCTTCTTTATGGGTGGGCGCATGGCAAAACTTTGGTCGGATGGGCTTCTTTGATAACCGTTATGACGATTTTCAGCGGGGTGCAGTTGTTATCTTTGGGGGTTATCGGCGAATATATGGCCAAGATTTTTATTGAGGTTAAACGTCGTCCTTTATATATCATTGATGAAAAAACTCATTATGAGGATTAAAACTGAGGTTATTAATAATTTATTGATTATATCTATGTAAACTGGCAAAAGTTTATAATGTTTATTGAGATAAGGGAGTTGTGATGACTGAGAGAAATCCTTTGGAAATATACAACAGCACATTGGTGCCGATGGTGATTGAACAGACGTCAAGAGGGGAACGTTCTTTTGATATTTATTCCCGTTTGTTGAAGGAAAGAATCATTTTTCTGACGGGAGAAGTTAATGATGATATTTCATCTTTAGTTTGTGCGCAGTTGTTGTTTTTGGAATCAGAGAATCCTAAGAAGGATATTTCCCTTTATATTAATTCTCCGGGGGGCGTTATTACTTCCGGTATGGCGATGTATGATACAATGAAATATATCAGCTGTGATGTGGCGACAATTTGTATTGGGCAGGCTTGTTCTATGGGCTCATTTCTGTTAGCCGGCGGAACTAAAGGCAAGCGTTTTTCTTTGCCAAATTCGCAGATTATGATTCACCAGCCTTCAGGCGGTGCTAAAGGTCAGGCAACGGATATTGAGATTCAGGCAAAACTGATTTTGGATATGCGGAGACGTTTGAATCAGATTTATGCTGAAAATACCGGTCAAAAATTGTCGGTTATTGAAAAAGCCATGGATCGCGATAACTTTATGACTCCTGAAGAGGCTTTGAAATTTGGTTTGATTGATCAGATTGTTACTTCCCGTAATGATATTAAGTAGGATGAGATGATGAGTGACGAAAAAGAAAATAACGGAGAGATGTTGCATTGTTCCTTTTGCGGAAAAAGTCAGGCTGAAGTAAAAAAACTGGTAGCCGGCAGAGGGGTGTATATTTGTGACGAATGCATTGAAGTTTGCATTAATATTGTTGCTGACGAACTGGAAGAAGAGCATAAGGCCGAAGCCGGAATAACACCGGAAAAATTGCCAACTCCATCAAAAATTAAGGAATTTCTTGACCAATATGTTATTGGTCAGGATGAAGCTAAAAAAGTTTTGTCTGTTGCTGTTTATAACCATTACAAGCGTTTGAATTCTCAGAAGACTAATAAGGATGTTGAAATTTCTAAGTCTAATGTGATTTTAATTGGTTCAACGGGTAGCGGTAAAACATTGTTGGCGCAGACACTTGCTAAAATTTTGGATGTGCCGTTTGCAATTTCTGATGCAACTACACTGACTGAGGCCGGTTATGTCGGCGAAGATGTCGAGAACATTATTTTGAAGTTGGTGCAAGCTGCAAATTATGATATTGAAAAAGCGCAGCGCGGTATCGTTTATATTGATGAAATCGATAAGATTACCCGCAAAACTGACGGTCCGTCAATTACGCGTGACGTATCAGGCGAAGGCGTGCAACAGGCTTTGCTGAAAATTATTGAAGGTACGGTTGCCAATGTTCCTCCTCAAGGCGGGCGCAAACATCCGCAACAGGAATTTCTGCACGTCGATACCACCAATATCCTATTTATTTGCGGCGGTGCTTTTGCCGGTTTGGAAAAAATCGTTAATCGGCGCGGTAATGAAACCTCTATCGGTTTTGGCGCAAAAGTCAGCAGTCCGGAAGAAAAGAGCATCGGGGAAGTATTGAAAGATGTTCAGCCAGAGGATTTGCTTAAATTCGGTTTGATTCCTGAATTTATCGGACGTTTGCCGATTATTGCTACTCTGGATGATTTAAAAGAAGATGCTTTGGTTCGGGTGTTGACTGAGCCGAAAAATGCTCTGGTTAAGCAATATGAGGCTTTGTTTGAGATGGAAGGCGTTAAGCTGACTATTACGGAAGATGCGCTTAAAGCTATTGCTAAGAAAGCGATTGAGCGTAAAACCGGAGCACGAGGTTTGCGGGCGATTATGGAAGAGAATCTGTTGCAGATTATGTATGATATTCCAGATAAGAAAAATGTCAGTGAGATTATTATAACGGATAAGGTTATTGATGAGAATGCTGAACCGGAATATGTCGTTTCAAAAGAAAGCAAATCAGCTTAAAATAAAAACTCCCGTGATTACGGGAGTTTTTATTATTTTCCGGAAGAACCAAAACCATTGCTGCCGCGAGAGGTGGTTAATTTGTCAAATTCTTCAAGGCTGATTTCCTTAAAATCTGCTTTATAGGGGAAAGGAAATTCACCTTGTGCTATTTTGTCTCCGGGGTTGATGGTATAAGTTTCGCCACCGGCCGGATTGGTGTTTAACAGGATAACCATGATTTCGCCTCGGTAGTCTGTATCGATGATGCCGCCGATGGGAATAATTCCATGGTTTGCGGCAAGTCCGCTGCGACCGTTAATACGGCACCAAAACGGATTTTGCGGTGCTATTTTTATTCCTGTAGGACATTTGAATCTTTCGCCGGGGGCTATGCTTATCGGCGTGTTTAATGCGGCACAGATGTCAAAGCAGGCAGAACCCGATGTCGCATAAGTCAGATTACACGCAAGGTCTGCGTAATGAGGTAATTTTGTATAATAAACCGGAAAATATTCAATTTTTATTGTCATGATTTTACTTTCAAAAGTTTTTTCTGATTGTAGAAAAATCAATTGTAAATTTCCAGAGAAGAATTTTTAC
>CANDEX010000062.1 GCA_947383875.1 uncultured Azospirillum sp.
CTACAGCCTTTGACCCCATTACCTCAGTGACATTTACCTATGACCGGCTGGAAACAAATCCCCGATTTGCCACCATCTCCAGATTATCCAACGCCGTCATTGTCGCCAGACTGCGCATTGACATGGAAGACCGCGGCGGCAAAATAGATTTAATGATTCCTTACGCCACGCTTGAACCCATCCGTGACCTGCTGCTTCAAATGTTCATGGGAGAACGCTACGGCCGTGATGCAATTTGGGAAAACCACCTGATTGAACAACTTTGGGAAACAGATATTGAATTACAGGCAATTTTGAAAGAAAAAATGATTACCCTCGGTGATATCGCCAAATGGGAAAAAGGTTCTTTTCTGCCCTTGGATATGTATCCGCATGACGATGTCTGCGTCATCTGCGGTGATGTCCCGTTATTTACCGGTTCTATGGGACGAAAAGAAGAAAACGTTGTCATAAAAATTCAAAAAAAGGCAGATAAAAATGGATAGTCTTGAACTGATTATCAATCTGGCGATTATCGCTTTACTGATACCAACCATTATTTATGCATATAAGCTAAATAAAAATCTTAGCCTGCTTCGCCAGAATCAAAGCAGCTTATCCCAGCTTATCTCCTCTTTAAACGAAGCGACCTACAAAGCGGAAAACTCCATCCCCAAACTGAAATCAGTCACGGAACACTCTTCTGAAGGCCTGAAAGAAGTTATTGACAGTGCCAAAAACCTCAAGGATGATTTAACGTTTATCAATGAGCGCGCAGACAATCTGGCTGACCGCTTGGAAAATGTTATTTCTGCCGGACGAGAGATTAAACCCGTTGTTACCAATACCCGTCCGGCAACAATGACGCCTGCCGAGGAAAAAATTGAAGACTCTCGCTCATTGGCTGAAATGGAATTATTAAAGGCACTGCGCTCTATCAAATAAGGTTTACCCAATGCTCAAAAAATTAAAACAACAATTTCGCATTCTTCCCATGGTCATATTTATGGCAGTGCTTATGCTGTCGGTGCGCCTGAATAATATTTTTGATTTGCTGAAAAATCCTTATGCAAACCGTCTCAGTATTTCTCAATCTTTGGCCTTTGCCGAAGAAAAAAATGCCAAAGAAACCTCTGAACTGACCAATATCCTGGAAAACGGAACCTCTGCTGCGACCGATTCGGCAACAGGAACGCCCGCACCAAACACTGGTTTCACACAATCAGAAATCATGATTTTACAAGAGCTGGCCGAACGCCGCGAAGCTCTGGACATCCGCAGCCGTGAAATTGATAAAAAAGCCGTGCAGTTAAAAGTAGCCGAGCAGGAAATTGACAAACGCCTTAAACAATTACAGGAACACGAACAAAAACTGCGCAAACTGATTCAGGAGTACAACGACAAAGAACGTGCCAAAATAAATGCCCTGATTAAAGTCTATTCCAGCATGAAACCCAAAGATGCCGCCCGCATTTTCAACACATTGGATATAGATGTAACGGTAGCACTCCTCAAGGATATGAAACCCTCAACCTCCTCTGCAATCTTAGCTCAAATGGATGCGCAAAAAGCTAAAGAAATTACAGATAAAATTATTGGCAATAATTTTTAATTCGGATAGAAGAATTGACCATTAAACGGCAACATAAAATGAGTTTTCTGCAAAAGCTGTACATCAGTGCAGCAGTCTTGTTGCACCCCAACACCATTTGGGCACAAACAGCCGTTTATTCATCACACCAAGACACCGCAGAAATTACTTTGCCGCTGGCAGATACAACAGATTACACGTTAGAAAACAAAGGCCGTGATCTTTACCTTTCATTCAGTGAACCGCTGGCATCCGGCTTAAACGATATCGTGCAAAAGCTGCCCAACATCGTCACCGCGGCCCAAATTGCCGATGATAATAAAAGCATTCTCATCTCGGTTAAAGAACCTGTTTCCGTACAAAATCTCCGTAATCAGGGAAAATTAACTGTCAAACTCAGTAAACAAGACAAATCCTTAGCGAACCAAAGCTTGGACAACAGAATTGACAACCTGCAACTTAATTACGGACAACATACCGAATTTGCTCGTTTTACGTTTGATTACGCGCCAAGCGGCAAACCGGAATATAAGGTTAAAACCGGACCGCACACCACGACGGTATCTTTCCGACGAAAATTTAATATTCAAGCCGCGAACCTGACAAATTATCCTGAAGCGGCATATATCTTACAACAAATAACACCGCAAGGCGGAATAGACATCATATTCCCGGCCAAATTGGTTAATACATTTGAACACCGAAATAAAATTGTTTTTGATTTAGAAAACAAATCCCTGCCCGCCGAACAAGCAGAAACAGTTCAACTTCCCCCGGCAGAAACACCCCCGGTCGATATCCGCACCCAAAATTTGGTTCAAATTCAAAACTCCATGGCTTCGGCTCAAGTTTCCCCCGACCAACCGGGACGCATTGCCAGTTTAAGTTTTTCATGGAATATGCCGGTTGGCCTGTCTGTTTTTCAACGAGGAAAATATATCTGGATAATTTTTGATCACGCACAAAATACAGACATCGAAAATCTGCAAAGAACAGCCGCTCAAGTTGCAGATGAAGTTATTCAGCTTCCCCACCCGACAGCAACAGTTATTAGAATTTTGCCCAAAACAAAACTTAACGCTTTTGTCCGTCGAGAAGGTTTACTGTGGATTGTTGACTTGTTTACCCGTGAAATCCCTGAAGAGATTAAAGATTTACCTGTATATACGCAATACAACATCAATAATGAACCATACCTCTTTATCCCCTCCACCGCCGCAGGTGAAGTTGTTTCAGTCATTGATCCTGAAATCGGAGACTTAATCGTCACCGGAACCAGCATGGACATCGGCTTAGGAACCAAAAGTGAATACAGCTACCCTGATTTTACCCTGCTACAGACAATGCAAGGTATTGCGTTTAACGCTGACGCCATGGATATCGCTCTCAATCGCGGAAACACCGGTTACACCATTCAAGCCGTCCGCCGCGGTTTAAATATTTCTCCTGATTTAGAACGCTTAAAACATCAAGAACAACTAAATTTGGTTGATAACAGCATCGCCAATATATCTGCAGACTTTGATCAAGAACTGCTAAACAAACCCTTTGCAGAAGCTGAAGAACAATTAAAACAAGATATCATTGCCGCCACCTCTGAGCAAAAAAATAATGCTCGGCTGGAATTAGCTAAATATTATCTTTCACAAGGTTTAGGCACAAACGCATTAAATATATTAAAAAAACTGGCGGAAGAAAAAGCACCTGAAACGGAAACCGAACGATTTCATGGAATGATGGGCGTTTCATATTTGCTGACCCACAGATATAATAATGCCGTAGACAGTTTCTCATTCGGCCGTTTACCGGAAATCAGCGAAGCCATCTTCTGGAGAACACTGGCTGCCTCGGCTCTCACTCCCAAGCCGGAAAACAATGCTGTACTTGTCAGTTATCTGAATAAAGTCCGCAGCTACCCGCCACAAATTCGCAAAGCCATTGCCGAAATCGGAGCTCGTACAGCGATTGCTGCCGGAGATGATATCACCGCCCAAAGCTTCATAGACATCCTAAAAACTATGGATAACAATAATCGTCTGGCTCCTCAGATAAATTATTTAACCGCAGAAAAGATGCTCATGCAGGGCTATCCGCGCAATGCCGTTCAGGAATACCGCAAAGCAGCCAAAAGCAATGACATGAAATATGCGGCATTAGCTCGAAAAAAAGTTGTCGACCTCGAAATCCGATTGGGCGTTCTGTCACCGGATAAAGCCGTTAAAGAACTGGAAGGCCTGCGCTTTGCCTGGGGAGAAATAAACTTTAAAAGACAGTTGCTGAGCGACTTAAGTAATCTTTATGTCAAAAATAAAGACTATTACCGCGCTCTGCGCACCCTGCAGGAATTAGGTCACATCTCACCTCAAGAAGACCAACCGCAAATAGAACGCCGTATGGTTAAACTTTTTGAAGACATTTATCTGAATAATCAGGCAGATAACCTCAGCGCATTAAAATCTCTGGCTCTTTATCAGGATTATAGTTGGCTAGCCCCCAAGAGTCGCAGCTATAATACCATTGTTCAAAAACTTGCAGACAGACTGGTCGCGGTAGATTTACTCGACCGAGCATTTGAACTGCTGGATACTCAGATGAAAACCGAACCATTGACCGAACAGGAAAAAGCGACCTATGGCTCACGCATGGCACTAATTCAACTCTTCAATGGAAACAACCGCGAGGCTTTAAACTTACTTGACCAAACAGAAGTCCCCAACCTTCCGGAAACATTAGCATTACAACGCCGCATTATTCGCGCTAAAGCTCTTTCCGGAACCGGAAATGAAAGATTAGCCTTAGAACTCCTAAAAGGAGACTACAGCAAAAATGCACTTCTCCTGAAAAGCGAAATTTTCTGGAATGGCAATATGTGGAGCGAAGCAGCCGAAGCTCTAAAATATCTGATAGAAAAGCCCCAACCGGGTAAACCGCTCAGTGAAGAACAAATAAATTATATTCTCGACTGGGCAACAGCTCTGAAAAAAGCCGGTCACGAAACGGTTATTGTCCGTCTGCGCAACAAATTCATGCCTTGGTTTAAAGACACCAAATACTACAGCGCATTCAGCATTTTAACCGATACGCTTGAAAATTCACAAATTAATATTAGAGTTATAGATAAGGCAATTAAAGATGTTGAAACCTTCAGCAACTTTGCCAAAATTTATAACCAATCGCTGATGACTTCAAATTTAACGGAAACACCGGCACCACAAAACAATGCTCAATAACAAAATAAACATTGTCAGTCCTTTTGAACCTTCCGGAGACCAACCGGATGCGATTCGCGAGTTATGCGCCGGAATTGAACGCGGCGAAAAAAATCAGGTTTTACTCGGCGTAACCGGCAGCGGCAAAACCTTTACCATGGCCAAAATAATTGAACAATGCCAACGCCCGGCATTAATTATGGCACCAAATAAAATTTTGGCGGCACAGCTCTACAGCGAAATGAAAGAGTTTTTTCCCAATAATCATGTTGAATACTTTGTATCTTACTATGATTACTACCAGCCGGAAGCCTACGTCCCCAAAACAGATACATATATTGAAAAAGATTCTGCGTTGAATGAGCAAATAGACCGTATGCGCAACGCCGCCACCCGAGACATTTTGGAAAGCAACGACGTTATTATTGTTGCTTCCGTTTCTTGTATTTACGGTCTTGGAGATGTTGAATCATATTCAGCAATGACACTTCCTCTGGCCGTTGGTGATAACATAGCTCCGCAGGAGGTTTATAAACGGTTGGCTGAACTGCAATATGAGCGCAACCAAATGAGCTTTGTCCGCAGCACCTTTCGAGTACAAGGCGACACGCTTGATATTTTTCCGGCTCACTATGAAGACCGCGCTTGGCGCATCTCTTTTTTTGGAGACGAAATTGATGAAATACATGAGTTTGACAGCCTGACCGGCAAAAAAACAGCATCTCTGCAAAAAGTTGTCGTATATCCGGCCAATCACTATGTTACACCGCGCCCGGCCATATCACAAGCCATCACAGGCATCCGTAAAGAACTGGCAGAAACGATTGAAGATTTTAAGCAAAACAATAAACTTCTGGAGGCGCAGCGCATAGAACAACGAACACGCTTTGACCTTGAGATGCTTGAAACCACCGGACACTGTAAAGGCATTGAAAACTATTCTCGTTATCTCACCGGACGCAAACCCGGAGAACCACCTCCGACATTATTTGAATACTTGCCGCCCAATGCATTGATTTTTATTGATGAAAGCCATATTTCTGTCCCCCAAATCGGCGGAATGTTTCGCGGTGACTATAATCGTAAAAAAACCTTAGCCGATTATGGCTTTCGGTTGCCTTCGTGCGTAGATAACCGTCCTTTACGTTTTGAAGAATGGAACCAAATGCGCGGACAAACCATTTTTGTCTCCGCCACACCCGGCGATTGGGAATTAGAACAAAGTCAAGGCGTTTTTGCCGAACAAGTCATTCGTCCGACCGGTTTAACCGACCCGATATGCATTGTCCGACCGGTAGAAAATCAGGTAGATGACCTCATGGAAGAATGCCGCAAAACCATTGCCAAAAAAGAAAGAGTATTGGTCACAACTCTTACTAAAAAAATGGCGGAAGACTTAACAGAATATCTTAATGAAAACGGCATCAAAGTCCGTTATCTGCACTCTGATATTGACACCTTGGAACGCATTGAAATTATCCGAGATTTACGCCTTGGTGTTTTTGACGTTCTGGTAGGCATTAACCTTCTGCGCGAAGGCCTGGACATTCCGGAATGTTCGCTGGTTGCTATTCTGGATGCGGATAAAGAAGGCTTTTTACGCTCTACCCGTTCTCTTATCCAAACCATTGGCCGAGCAGCCCGTAATGCCGAAGGACGTGTTATTCTTTATGCCGACAAAATGACCGGTTCGATTCGCCAAGCCTTGGAAGAAACCAATCGCCGCCGAGAAAAACAAATAAAATATAATACCGAACATGGCATTACTCCCAAAACCATTATCAAAAGCATTTCTTCAACATTAAAAGAAATGACAGAAACTGACTTTGTTAAAGACGACAGTAAAAATGTCGAAGACCTGAAAAATATCGATAAAAAATTGAAAGACTATAATAAGAAAATGAAAGAAGCGGCTCAAAATCTGGAATTTGAACAAGCCATGATATACCGCGACAAAATCAAAGAACTTGAACTTTTGGCAATGAAAAATTTATAGAGATTTAAATAAGAATCATCCATCCTCAGAATATAATACAATTTTGCTCTTGACTTTTGACAAAAGATTGACATAATAAGGTAAAATTTAATTTTTAATCTTATTATTAATTTCAATAGTTATGGAACAGAATAGAACTTCAGTAAGTGACTTTATCCGCAGTGTTCGTCAAGCTATAGAACAAACCACAATTGCACTGCAAAACGGTGACGAAACATTTACCAACCTCCCGGTTATCATCAACTTCACCCCGGTGGAAAACATCCAAACGGCTCACCAAATGCTTTTTGACAACCTGGGACATGAACAAATGTCCATCCGCTGCTTAACAAAGAAACATGGCCCTCAAGAGCTTCCTAAACAAATCTTTGTCATGGAACTTGACAGTCAACTTCTCTTGGCTGTTGCAGATTTCGGGCTCTATGTTCTCGACCGGCGAATTTATACCATCACCAAAACAAAACGAACCTGGATATCCGAACTAAAAAAAGTAATCAACGGCAAAATAATTGCCTGCTATGAATAATCTTTTTTACCTACTTATCTATCTACCATGAACTTAGCGGCCTTCGGGCCGCTTTTTTTATGAGACTAAGCTGACACCGGAATATACATAAAACGACATAAGGATGACAGATACTCACTAAATCTGTACTAAGCTCTCATAAAGCGAACTTTTTACTCCCGATGATAAGGATGATGAGCAATAATCGTCTGAACTCTGTAAATCTGCTCAGCCAGAACCGCTCTCATCAACATATGCGGCAAAGTCAGCTTACCAAAAGACAGAAGCATATCGGCTTTTTCGCGTGTGGATTGGAGATGCCCATCTGCTCCGCCGATTAAGAAACAAATTTCCGAACAGCCGTTCAGCATCCATTTTTCGATTCTTGCGGCAAGCTCCAGACTTTTTAGATTCTCTCCGCGCTCATCAAGAACAATAACTTTGGCTCCGGCGGGAATGGATTCCTGCAAAAATTTTGCCTCTTCCGCCTGTGTGGCATTATCCTTTTCTTTAACGACAACTTCCCAGCCTGAACGTTTGATATACTCCGCAATAATCTGCGCTTCGGGAGAATTTTTCTTACATTTGCCAATGGCAATAATCTGCACTTTCATTATTTATCCTTTCTTTTCCAACTTAGCACCTCGCCTCCAGCGAAACAAGCCTAAAGTAATTACAGGGATTAAACTATTTTCAAACCGATACGTTCGATGGCATTACCCACAAAGTTTTTCTCTCAATGATAAAACTTGCCAAAGAAACCGCCCATAAACAACAACATCCATAAACACTTACTATTATGAAACAAGAAGCCCCAAAACGCATTCAGGAATACCTGAAAAAAACGACGAACAGTTCGAAAACGCCGGAGAAGATGAAAAAGTAGAAGCCGGCTTGGTTACCGTCGCAACCAACGACAAGGCCGTTTACACGCTCAAACAAGCTCTCGCTTTCTGCAAAAAATTCATGAACTCCCCGCCTCAAGCAGACGAAATGACTTTAACCAACTTCAAACTTCCGGGAGCCACACAAAAAAACCAGGGTTGGATCTGGCAACAGCAGGACGGTTATTTCTTCATAAAATGCGGAAATTCTGAAGCCTACATGATCAACCGCCGTTTTTATTAAAAAATTGTTCAACCTCTAAAAAAGCCCGTGGTTTAGGACACGGGCTTTTTCTCTCCAAGAAGTTTTGCTAAATTTTCAGGAGAACATAATAATATGGAAACTTGTTAAACATTACCGAAACTTGTATCAAGACTGTGTGAACTATCACCTGTCGCATATTCGACAATTGAACCTGCGGCAGCCAAAATAGCTAAACCCACAGCCAAACCGGCAAACCATGTCCATTTTACCTTGCCCATAATTGCTTGGAATGCGATACCGACAAGACCAAAACCACCAAGAATAAAAGTAATGGTTTTAACATTGGTAAAGACATTTCTAACTTTTTTTTGAGCCGTTCCCATCAAGCTGGCACCATCAGCCCAAGCATCACCGCACATACCCATTGCAACCAACAAAGCCAGACAGCACAGGGTTAAAAAATTTTGTTTCAGAAATCGCATCACACATCTCCCTAATAGAAAACTTGTTAAACATCACCGAAACTTGTATCAAGACTGTGTGAACTATCACCTGTCGCATATTCGACAATTGAACCTGCGGCAGCCAAAATAGCTAAACCCACAGCCAAACCGGCAAACCATG
>CANDEX010000063.1 GCA_947383875.1 uncultured Azospirillum sp.
TGTCAGTTCCCATGTCGGGGCGAAGTTTTTGGTTGTTCCGGGAAAGAATGGTTTTATCTTTGAAAATGAAGATGCCGAATCACTTTGCCTGATGATTATAAAGTTGGTTGATTGCCGGGATAAGCTGGCTGAGATGGGACGTTTTTCCAGACAGCAGTATGAAAACTGCGGCACGTTGGAAAGTTTCCGGCAAAAGTTTTTAGATTTGCTGAAAAAATAATGCTTATGAAAAATCCCGGATAGTTCCGGGATTTTTTTTAGTTTTTATTGCAACGTTTGGAGAGCAGGGACGCGCCGATACCAATAAAAATAATGGTAAAAGTTATTGTCAGCGAGTGCCAAGGCTCAATTTCTACGCCCAAGTGAGGCAGAAAGATTTTGCTGCCGATGAATATCAGGATGACTGATAAGGCCTGCTTAAGGTAAACAAAGCGGCAGACGGCGGCTTCCAGCAGGAAATAAAGTGCGCGCAAGCCGAGGATGGCAAAAATATTGCTGGTGTAAATGATGAAAATATCCTGCGTAATCAAGAAAATGGCCGGAATGCTGTCCAAGGCAAAAATAACGTCCATGGTTTCGACAATCAGCAAAGCGAAAAACAGCGGCGTAATATAATGGCGGCCGTTTTGTTTAACCACAAAGTGTTCGCCGTGGAGCTCGGAGGTGACATGAAAATATTTGGAAATAATTTTATAAAGTCTGGTATCGCGAAGCGGGGTTTCCTCCTCAGATGAAGGCAGAACCATTTTTATACCGGTGTAGAGCAGGAATGCGGAAAACAGGTACAGAACCCAGTGGAATTCTCGGATTAAGGCATCGCCGATAAAAATCAGCAAACCGCGCATAAGCAAAGCGCCGAGAATGCCCCAAAACAGTACGCGGTGTTGGTACATCCGGGGAATTTGCAACGATGTAAAAATCAAGGAAATGATGAAGACGTTATCCAGAGATAAGCTTTTTTCAACCAGAAAGCCCGTAAAGAACAACAAGCCTTTGTCTACGCCCTCTTCATACATGACAAAGATGCCGAATACACAGGCCGCCAGAATATAGACGATGCAGAGAATGAGGGTGTGCATGAAGTTGGGAACTTCATTCTTGCGGTTAAAAAACAATAAGTCCCATAGCAACAAAACAATGACGGCAATGCCAAATACAATCCACATAACGGATTCCGGCAGAATAGGGTGATTGGTGAAGAGGTTGCTGATTTTTTCCATAGCATAAACAGTCCGGTTAGAAGTTATTCCTTATATGTGGTGTACTTGATATCTGAGATTGCGTCAATGAATATGGTGTTTAATCAACAGGAGTTCCGAAAATAAAAGAAATTGATTGAATGGTTGATATCAATGATTATAATTTTTGTATAGATTTTAATTCCTATTTTTTGAGGACTGCTAATGACTGTTGATGCTGTATCTCCCAGCCGGTGTGTGGGGTGTCATGCCTGTTTTAATATTTGTCCGGTGCGGGCGATTACAATGGTGGAAAATGAGGAAGGATTCAAATACCCGCAGTTAGACAAGCAGACCTGTGTTAATTGCGGAAAATGTGAAAAAGTATGTCCGGCTTTAATCGGGCATCCGCTTACTCATGACAAATCTCCCGAATTTTATGCCGTGTGGAATAAAGAAAATGATATTCGCCGTCAAAGCTCATCCGGCGGGATGTTTCGGATATTGGCAGAAGAAATTATCGCTGAAGGCGGTGTCGTTTACGGTGCGGCATTTGATGAAGCGAATCATCTGCGTCATATTCGTGTGGAAAATGTGGATGAATTGGGAGCTTTAATGGGCTCTAAGTATGTGCAAAGCGACATCGGCACAATGCTGGGGCAGGTGCGGGCGGATTTGCGCAATGGTTTACAGGTTTTGTTTTCGGGAACACCTTGCCAGGTTGCCGGGTTATATGCTTTTCTGGGTGGTAACCATGACAATTTGCTGACGGTTGACGTGTTATGTCATGGCGTGCCTTCTCCCGGTGTTTTTCAACGATATTTGGAAAGCCTGGGCGCAGATGAAAACTGCCGGATTGAGTTTCGAAACAAAGACAAAGGCTGGAAGCAGTTTAGTTTGGTCGTTGGTGATAACGTGCATGAAACCTTGGATGAAAATTCTTATATGAAAGGCTTCTTGAGCAATCTATTTCTGCGGCCGAGTTGTGCCGAATGCCAGTTCATCGGCTGTCAGCGGATGGGGGATTTAACGCTTGGCGATTTTTGGGGGATTAATGTTTTTCGCCCCAAATGTGATGATGATAAAGGGACATCGCTGGTTTTACTAAACTCGCCCAAAGGCAAGCTGATGTTTGAGGCTTTGCGGTCACGTTATGCTTTGGCGGAACGCGTGCCGGAGGTGAGTGCGATAGCTGCGAATCCGACTTTTACGCATAGCTCAGTGCCATCTCCGCAAAGGGAAGCTTTTTTTGAGGATTACAAAGCCGGGCAGAGCTGGCCGTTTTTGCAACAGAAATATATGCCGCCGGTAATGCCTGTCCGTCGCAAGGTAGGGATTTTGAATTTGCAGCATAGTCCGAATTTTGGGGCTTGTTTGGTAGCTTATGCTTTGCAGACTGCAATAGAACGCTGTGGCAGCAGAGCGACAATTATTGATTATCGCCAATTGAAAAAGCCGAAGCTGTTCAGCAAAGCTTATTTTCGGGAAAAGGCAGAAAACAAGAATTTTGAAAAGTTTCGTAACAAATTTTTGAAACGGACAAAGCCTTGTTATGATGCCGATGATTTGGTTCAGCTGAATGCTAAATTTGATACTTTTGTGACCGGCAGTGATCAGGTTTGGCGTTTTCGATATGTTTTTCGGTCTTTGAAAGAATTTTTGCTGGCTTTTGCCGCTCCGCATAAGACGCTGTTTTCATATGCCGCGAGTTTGGGGTTAGATTATTGGGAAGGGACGGACGAAGCAACGGAAATTGTCCGCGAGAATCTGCGGCGTTTTAACGGCATATCTGTTCGGGAAGAATCCGGCATTGACATTTGTCGGGATATGTTTGGCGCTGAAGCCGTTCGGGTAATTGATCCGACTTTGCTGTTAAGTGCGGAAGATTATGAGCCTGTAATGAAAGGTGAAAAGCTGCCGGCGGATAAGCCGTATGTGGCTAAGATGATTTTGGATGAAACGGCAGAAACAAACAGAGAAATAGAGCGTCTGGCAAAAGAAAAAGGCTGGAATGTTGTCGATATTTATGGTGAAAAGAAAATTATCGGTGGAAAAGAAACTGTTTTATGCCGTCCGGTCGGCGAATGGCTTAGATTGTTGCAAAATGCCGAATATGTGCTGACTGATTCTTTCCATTGCGTTTGTTTTTCCGTGCTTTTTAAGCGGCCGTTTACCTGTGTGGTTAATTCGGAGCGCGGTGTTTCCCGTTTGGAGAATCTGTTAGGTATCTTAGGGTTGCGCAGCCGGTTGGTGGAAACGCTTGATGGCTATTCTTTGGACAGCGGGGAGATGGGTTATGAAGCAATCGGGAGAGTGATTGAGGTTGAGCGAAAGAAAGGATACGGGTATTTGAAATCCTGCCTGAAACAGCCCGGCAAGGTTCGTGCGCCCAGAAAGCAAATTAAACAATTTTATTTGTTTGGTTGTCTGCCTTTGGGAAAGAAAATTATCAAAGGCGAGGTTGAAATATTTAAGTTGTTTAATATTATACCTCTTATGAAAGTGAAAAATCTGCCGATCTGGCGGAGGTATTATTTGGGCGGATTTATTCCACTGCTGGCTATTAAAAGCAAAGGCAGAAAATAGGTGTTAAAAGACTATACCCGAAAACAAAAGGCCGTTATCGGTTTATGGGCGGCTTGTTTGATATGGATATTAATGATGACAATACGCAGTACGGATTGGCGTTTTGCTGACAGGAGCAGTGTCGGGCTGGCGCCCTTGCCAAGCAAAACCGCAGAGGCTGTGGTTCAGGTTTATGCGGCGCGGACGTATAGCTGGCGTGGTGCTTTTGCTGTTCACAGCTGGATAGCCGTTAAGCCTGAAAATGCTGATAAATATACGATTTATCAAGTTATGGGCTGGTATTTGCGCCGGGGGCTGCCTGCTGTTTCAGTGTCAAATGATGTTCCTGACCGCCGCTGGTATGGGGCTGAGCCTATGCTGATTGGCGAGGTGCGCGGAAAAGAAGCCCAAGAGGCAATTCCTGCTATTGAAAAAGCTGTGGCTGATTATCCTTATGCCAAAGAATATCGCGCATGGCCCGGGCCAAACAGCAATACCTTTATTTCTTATATTATCAGAAATGTGCCGCAGTTGAAGATGACCTTGCCGCCGTTAGCCATCGGTAAAGACTGGCTTGTGGGGAACAAACTTTTTGCAGTCAGTGAAAGCAAGAGCGGTTTTCAGTTTTCGCTCTATGGATTGCTCGGGGTTATCTTAGGCTGGTATGAAGGTTTGGAATTTAATGTTTTAGGATTAAGTTTTGGAATTGACATCCGGCGGCCGGCTGTAAAATTGCCTTTGCTCGGCCGCATCGGAATGCCTGAATTATGATTTAGCTTTTCATCAGGATGGCTAAGTTATGGGTGAATAATTTAACCGAGATGGCAAGCAGGATAATGCCAAAGAATTTTTGCAGCATATAAATTGTGCCTGCGCCCAAAAATTTATCAATTTTCCGGGTGAGCCTTAAAACAATATAAACCCACAAGACGTTCAGCAGTACGGCAAGGATAATATTGATATTGGCATATTGCGAACGGATGGAAAGCAGGGTGGTTAATGCGCCGGCTCCGGCAATCAGCGGGAAGACAACCGGAACAAAGGTTGCTTCTTTGGGGGAATCGGGAGCATTTTTGAAAATTTCAATATCCAGAATCATTTCAAGAGCCATTACAAAAATAATCAGCGAACCGGCAATGGCGAAAGATGAAATATCTACATGGAATAAAGTTAAAAAAGCTTCTCCGACGTAAAAAAAGCCTAAAAACATGACCAAGGACATAATGGCGGCTTTTTTGGCGTCTATGTGTTTGCCTTTCTTTTTAAGGCTCAAAAAAATGGGAATCGAACCAGTGACGTCTATCACTGCGAACAAAATGACAAAGGCGCTGATAAATTGCTGGAAACTAAACTGGCTGAACATTTTTTCCTCTGTTGTAATTATGTGAAATTATACAGGATATATAGCCAGTTATCGTTTAATTTTCGGTTAAACTTCTGTCGTCGGAAAAAGTTTATTTTGCCATTCTTCGGCTTTGAATCCGGTGAGCACAAAATCTTTGCCGATGAGTAACGGACGTTTGACAAGCATACCGTTTGTTGCCAGAAGATTAAGCTGTTCTTCTTCGCTCATGTTGGGCAATTTATCTTTGAGATTCATCGACTTGTAAAGCAATCCTGATGTATTGACAAAGCGTTTTAACGGGAGGCCGCTGCGTTCATACCATTCTTTGAGTTCGTGAGCGGCAGGGTTGTTTTCAACAATGTGGCGGCTGGCAAAGTCAATATGGTGTTCTTCGAGCCAGGCTTTGGCCTTTTGGCAAGTGGAGCATTTAGGGTATTCTAAAAATAAGAAAGTCATTATAAAAAGTCCTCAGTTGATTGCTTTTTGGCAGTATAAAACATATATTTATCAGAGGCAATAAAGAAAGGAATAACAAATGAAACAGTTAGACGGATTCTTAATATGGCTGGGGATTGGGGCTTTTGTTTTATTTATGGCGCTGTTTTCATTTTATGCGCTGTCTATTTTGCTGCCGGTTATTTTGGTTCTTATCGGTATCTCGTTTTTGTTTAACAGCGGCAAGGCTTGGTATTGGAATTTTAAGAACGGAAAATCTATGCCCAGATGCCGCGGGCAGAAGAAAGATACGCAGAATCCAAAAATAATCGATGTGGAATATGAAATTATAGATGATGACAAGAAGTAAAAACAAACCCCGGAAATTTTCCGGGGTTTGTGGTTTGCTTAGATGGCCTTTTGCTTCTTGCGGGAAACCAAATCGGCAGCCTGCATATCGCTTTTTTCAAATTTATAGACGTTGCCTTGAATATGTTCACGTTCAGTTAAGACATTCTGGACAATCTGGTCTTTTTGTTCTGAAATCTTTTGCCAGGTCAAATTGTTGCGGACATAGTCGTTGCCGTTGGTGGCAATGTTTTGGCGCAGCTCTTCATTGTTGAGCAACAATTTGAGCGCTTTTACCTGACGCCAGCGGTCAGCTTCCTGTGACGGAGCATAAATACCGAGAGCTTTAGAGTAGTCCTGGTTGTCATCACGGATATCTGCGCAGTGAGCAAAGTCATTGAAACCGCTGCGGCCGACGATAACGGCTGTTCCGCAACCCATAGCTTCAATCGGAACCATACCGAAAGCTTCGTTCAGGCTGGACATGACAAAGACAGAAGAAACGTTATATACGCGAGCCATTTCTTTTTGGTTTAAAGACGGCAGGAAGATAACGCGGTCTTCAACTTCTTTCAGGATGTCGCGGCATTCCTGTGTAACCGGGTTGCCGATTTCGCCGCTGACCATATAAATGACAGACGGATCTTCTTTCATGATTTCAACCATGGAGCGGGACAGTTCGCTGAACCCTTTGTCACGGACAACGCGGCCAAGAGATGAAACGACTTTCTTGTCAGTCAGGTCAATGCTGCAGTTTTCATTATAAATGTTTTTATAATCAAAGTGATATTTCAGCTTATGCAAATTTTGCGGAGTTAACGGCTGAAAAATTTCGTCGTTGTATCCCGGCGGAATAATGGTGATTTTGTTCAAATCAGCCAAGTATGGTTCAGCCAACAAGCGGGTTTGTTCATCCGGCGAGGTCGCAATGATGATATCAGATTTATGAAATGCGAAAGTTTCATGTTCAATGCGTTGTTCAAAATTATGCCACTGCCATTCTTCTTCGCTGATGTTGCCGGATTGGTATTGGGGCAGATTGCGTTCATATTTTTTGTGTCCCAGAGAGTGGCTGGTTACCAGCATAACCGGGCGGCGGCCTGTTTCTTCCTCAATTTTGCTACACAGCATATCAGCAGCCAGCATACCGTCACGATAGTGGCCTTCAACAACTTCAATCTTGTCAAGGCAGTTTTCTTTTTTGTAGAAGTCATAAAGGTTATTAATCAGTTCCGGCAGCAGGGGAACGATTTCTTCTTTAGGGATGAAGCTGAAATGGCCACCGGCAGGAACGCGCAATACGCGGCTGCGGATTGTGGCGCTTTCATGCCACTGCTGTTCAACGGTGTAGTTTAAGTCTGTGCCAAGGTCACGCGCCGTGCCTCCGAACTGGGGGCAAATGCGCGGATCTACTCGGCGGGTAACCAAGTCAACATCATAATTGCTGGAATTGGCTGCCAAGGCTTTTACATAGTAAACTTGGCCGCCGGTATCTTGTCCGGTAATTACTTTTTTGGATGTTACTTTGGTTGTCGGGTAACCTTTTTCATCTAGTTCAAATGCGAAGTCACCTTCAACCAAGCCATGTGTTGAAAACATGACTTTTAATTTTTTTGTCATTATCAAAAACTCCATTAAATTGTTATCAATTCGATGGCTTCAATGTAACAACTATTCCGCGCGAGTCAAGAGATTTAAAGGGGATAAATTTTTTTTTGTATATCCCTTTGAATCTTATGTAAAATACTAGAGATTAAACAGATGACTATAGGTAAAAGACAGGCCAATCATGAAGTTGCTGCCGGCGACGGGAGCTTCTCTGGATTGGGCTTCAAAGTAAGATATATAAGGCGCAATGCTTAAGTCTTTATGAATCTTCACATCCATGCGGCTGGTGAGGTTGAATTCATATTTGAAATCCGTGCCGACATACCGGCTGTATACAAAATAATCCCGGAAATAACTGTCTAATTGGAATTTAATACCGTCCCGCAGCGGATACTCGGCGCGGATGCCGATTTCATAGGCGGTTTTGGTGTCGCTGGGATTGTAGGTCATATCCAGTTCTTCAACCAAAGCTGCGTAAAGTTCTTTGATATAAGTACCGTTGAACAGTTTGATACCGCCTTTGCCGCGTAAGGTTTTATTGCGCGGGGCATCATTATTGGCCGTGAATTCTGTTTGATAACCAAGGCTGGCAAATGGGCCGACATCGGCTTCATTATATTTCCACATTTTACGGGCGTAGTCACTGGTCAGCAAAATTTTATCGGCATTTTCAGATGAGGTGGTGGAACCGTCAGCTTTTTTTAATTTTGTTTTTCCATATTCCATATATACCGTATTGTTCCATTGATATTCTGGTTGTCCGTATTCCAATGCAAAATCAAAAACGCCTTTGAATAATGTTTCGCTGTCGGCACTAAGCTGAGAATTTGGCGAGTTTTGATATTCTTCGGCATTGGAAACTGAAGTGGAAGACATTTCCAGAGCTACTCTGCGAAAATCTGCCCGCCAGCCGTTAAAATTATTATTGTCTGCCGACAGAGCGGGGAATGCTAAAAGGCTGATTGCACTGATGATTGTTAATTGGCGCAGCATCGTTTATCTCCTGAAGTTTTATAGCCGAATGTTTTATTAGTTAGTCGTTAAATCGGGGATTACAAGGTACTGCCAAAGTTCAAATCAGTGTTTTTTTGTCAATAACAGGCCAATAATATTTGATTATATTGCCAATTGAAGTATGGTGTGAAGCATGAGTTTTGGAAGGAAGCGGAATGTTTGGATTCAGGAAAAAAAAGAAACACCATAAAGCTGTTAATGTTCCTATGTTTGCTAATAATATTATTTGCAAAGGCAATAATGATATTCAAATTGCAGAAAACCAAAATATAGAAATCTTTCTGGAAGGTGAGAATAATCAAATTGTGATTGCGCCGCGGGCAGGGGATATTTCAGGAAAGATTTGCATATGCGTTTATGGCGATAATAATCGGATTACGATTGGTGAAAATAATATTTTTGAAGGTTTGTTTATGATTGTGGGGC
>CANDEX010000064.1 GCA_947383875.1 uncultured Azospirillum sp.
TCCACCTTTTTATTTAACACGGCCTCTTCAAAATCACCTTCATATTCTATCATTTCTTATTTTTTGCGGTGTCTTTTCTGATGTTAAGCAAGGGCGCGGATACCCAGTTATTTTAATGGCGTTTCTTTTGGAGATTCCCAAAGCCGGGCGATTTTTTGGGATTTGGTAAAAGCTTCTGATGGGGGGAAGATGAGACTGTTTGGGGAGGCAGTCTCATTTTTTTTATTATTTCACGAAAAAAAGTTCTTGACTTTATCCACAGGGGGATGTAGTGTTTTTCTATAGTGAAAAATTGTATGTATATGAAACCCCGCGGGCGTGAGCTTGGCGGGGTTTTCTGACTCGAAAATACGCGCACGATAATATTTTATTGGGCGCAATGCCTTTAAATGCAAGGCTTTTAGGCGATTGTTAAAACTTGAATAAACGGCTGATTCAGCCGTTTTTTTGTGGAAATTTGGGAAAGATGGCGGCGAGGAGGGAGAATGGAGAGCAAAGAAGAATATTTGGTTAAGTTTAAAAAATGGGGGTTATTGGGCGGTCGGCCGCGGGCTTTTAAAAATCCCCGCGATATGGCTGAGCAGATGGCGGATTTTTTGGAACAAGCGCAGAACCGCAGAGTGGAGCGGATTACCAAAAGCGGGCTAGTGACGGCCAATATTCCGGCGCCGACAACCATTGAGGCTTTTTGTGATTATTGCGGAATTACCAAGACAACTTTTTACGAGTATGCCAAAAAGCCGGAATTTAAGCCTTTGACGCAGTATTACGCGACTAAAGTGGAAAAATACTGGGTTGACCAATGTGCCGAGGGGATGCCGGGCAATAAAGCCGATTTCATTCTCAAAAATGCCTTTGGCGGCAGCTGGAAAGAGGAAAGCAGCGTTAAAATGGATGTGACGCAGGCTTTGGTTGGTTTTGTTGATACTGGCGAGGATGACAATGGAGACAATTCGGGTAAACATACCGAGGCCTTTTGAGCCGTTGCTGCGGGAAAAGTGGCGCTATAAGTTTTATTATGGCGGCCGCGGTGGGGGAAAGTCTTATGCTTTTGCCGACAGCATTTTGATGATTGGGCGGCAGCGAAAGGTGTTTGTGGCTTGTTTGCGTGAAATTCAGGACTCCATTAAAGATTCTGTTTACAAACTCTTAAGTGATCGTATCAGCCATTATGGGCTGAATGATTACCGGATATATGAAGATAGGATTGACAATATAGTCACCGGAACTCGTATTATTTTCAAAGGATTGCGCGATCAAGACCCGCAAAAAATTAAATCGCTTGAGGGCGTGGATATTGCATGGATTGAAGAAGCTCAGACTATTACCAAAAAGTCTTGGGATATTTTAGACCCGACTATTCGTAAGGATGGCTCGGAAATCTGGATTTCCATGAACCGGATGGAAGTAAACGATGCTTTGTGGAAAATCTTGGCGGCTAACCCGGATGAGCGGACTTTGGTGCGCAAGGTAAATTATTATGATAATCCCTTTTGCCCGAATGAGATTAAGATTCAGGCCGAAAAATGCAAACGCGCGGATTATGAGGATTATTGCCATATTTGGCTGGGGGAACCTTTGGCGCAAGGCGATTACAAGCTGATTAACGCGGAAAAGGTTCGGGAGGCTATGAAGCCAAAAATGGATGCCTCGACCTCGCCGTTGGTTATTGGGTTGGATATTGCCCGCGCCGGTTCGGATCGTTCTGTCTTTTGTTTCCGAAAAGGGCGGTGGGTTTATAAATTTCACGTTTTGCGCGGTTTTGACACGGTTGAACTGGCTGATTTGACGACCCGGTTTATCAAAGATTATCAGCCGGCAAGAGTGTTTTTGGATTTGGGAAATTCGGGAGCGGGCGTTTATGACATTTTAAGCCATCGCGGTTATGCCGAAGTGGTGAAAGGCATTAACTTTGGCGGAAAGGCTATACAGTCGGAGCGTTACAAGAATAAACGCGCGGAAATGTGGGACAGTGTGAATCAATGGCTGCGTCAGGATTTGCCGGTCGAACTGCCAAATGATGAAGAACTGTTTGACGAGTTGTGCGGCATTGAGCGGATTAAAGTGGCGCAAGATCAGTTGCAGCTTGAGGATAAGGATGCTTTTAAGAAACGTTTGGGACGTTCGCCGGATAAGGCGGATGCTTTGGCCTTAACTTTTGCCGAGCCGGTTTATGACACCGGTCGGCCGAAGCTGTATGGCAACGGTTATGTAACTTTTGATGAATTATTTAACGATGCAGGAAAGGATAATGGCGGATGGTGATGAGAGCAATACTTGATAGAGTGTTTATTCGTTTAGACAGCAAGGAAAAGACAACAGCCGGCGGGATTATTCTCACCGAAAGTCACGAAAGTGAGCAGACTATCGGCACGGTGGAGGCTGTCGGGCCGGATGTGGATTCCGTGAAAGTGGGGGAGCGAGTGCTTTTCCATGTGTTTGACGAGCTGCCGACTTATGATCCGGATGTGGTGGTGGTTCGTGAGAGTTCGCTGCTGGGCGTGTTTACTGACGAGGATTGATCATGGAAAACGGAAATGATTTGTCTAAATCCGGAAAAGTAAAGCTTTGGCATGAGCGTTTATCTAGGGCTGAGGAAAAGTACCGAGCGTTTCATGAGCTGATTAAGGAGACGCGAGAGTACTACAAAAACGCCAAAGATAAGAATAATCATAATATTTTTTGGGCTTCAGTCGAAACGATGAAGCCTTTTTTATATTTCAAGCAGCCGCGGCCTTATATTGACCGGAAGAACAAAAATGATAATCCGGTGGAAGCGGCGGCCTGCAAGATTATTGAGAAGGCTTTAGTTTGGGATTTGGCACAATTTGATTTTGACTCGGTGATTAAATATGTCCGCAATGATTTTCTGATTTCCGGAATGGGATTGGCCGAAGAAAAATATGAGGCGGAATTTGAAGACGTGGCTTGGGGTGATGAATTACAGGCTGTTAAATCCTCTGAAAAAGTGGTGACCTCATATATTGATCCGGTAGATTTTATTGTTGATGTCGAGAAGGTCGGCATCTGGGAAGATGTGACTTGGGTTGCGCGGAAAATCTGGATGACAAAACAGGAAGTCATAGACGCTTTTGGCAAAGAGGCGAAAGACCTGATTGTTGCGCCGGATGAAAAGGAATATCAGGGTAAGGACACTTTAATCTATAAAATATGGGATAAAACGTCCTCTCGTATTTATTGGCTGTCAAAAGAATGCAAAACGGATTTTCTGAAAATCAGTGATGATTTGCTGAAGCTTAATGGTTTTTTTCCGATGCCGAAGCCGATTTTTGCAACGCAGAGCAATGATTGTCTTATTCCCGTGCCGGATTACAGCGAAATTAAGCCTTTGTTGGGGGAAATGAAAGGGATTGTCGAGCGGATGCGTTTGACGATGAAAGCTTTAAAAGTCAGCGGCGCTTATGACAAGTCTTTTCCTGAATTGAGTGATATTTTGCGCAAAGATGTGACTTTGTTGGCGGTGCCTGATTTTCAGAAGCTTAAAGAAGCCGGCGGTCTGCGGGGAATTATAGATTTTGCGCCGATTGAGCAATATGCGCAAGTGTTGGTTAATTTAGCGCAGCGGCGTCAGGAAATTAAAGCCGAGTTGTTTGAAATCACCGGCGTGTCGGACATTATGCGAGGAAACTCTGACCCGAGGGAAACCGCCTCCGCCGTGCGGCAAAAGACCAATTTTGGCAGTTTGCGCAACCAAGACCGGCAGAATGATATGCAACGCTTTATATCTGATTTGTTCCGGTTAAAAGCCGAAGCTATTTGCGAATGTTTTGAGGCGGAAAGGCTGGCGGGGTTTGTTCCGGATTTGCCGCCGGAAATTCAAATGCAGGCGGTGGAATTGCTTAAAACCCAGAAGCTGCGCGGAATGGTGCTGGGAATTGAGACGGACACGGTTTTCAATCAGGAAGCAGAGGCCGAAAAGGCGTTGAATGCCGTCAAGACCGTTAATGACATGATTAACACCTCGTCGCAGGCGATTATGGCGCAACCGCTTTTATTGCCGGTATATAAACAGATGATGGCATCAGTCATTGCAACGCTACCTAATGCCAGACAGTTTGAGGCTGTTATTGATGATGTATTTAAGCGTTTGGAACAGCAGCTTAACCAGCCTAAACAGCCACAGCCTAATCCGCAGTTGATAGCTGTTCAGAATCAGGCTCAGAAGAATCAGCAGGAATTTGCCGTGAAGAAAGAGCAAAACCAGCTGAAAGCGCAAGAGCTGGCTCTAAAACAGCAAGTTGAAGCGGAAAAGCTGGCTATGCAGCGGCAGGAGGCCGAAATGCAATTTGCATTAAAGGCTAATGATGTTGCGGACGCTAATATTGCAACCGGATATGTAAAGGCATTTTAATGTTTAAAGATGAAATTGTTCTGCCGGATGGAAGCGTGGCTTCTTCAGCGGCAGATATGGACAGGTATTTAAAAGCCAATGATTTGGTTTTAAGCGACAATTATTCAGGCGAGTATCGGCGAAATATCCGCTTGCGTAATGAAAAAGCCCAAAAAAATGACCTTTGGGCTGAATTTTTAAAAAATTACAAAAGGATGATTTGGAATGGAAAATTTAATTGATGGTAATCCGGCTGGCTCACCGCCGCCGGAAGTTACTAATGGTCAGGAAGAACAAGTATGCGAAACAACGGCACAGGTCACCCCGATTGCCGAAGGCGATGCATATTTGGACGCTCCGAAGAGTTACAAACAGGAATATGCTGAAACTTTCAGGACTTTGCCGCCCGAAATGCGCAAGTATTTGCATCAGCGGGAAAAAGAAATGGAACAGGGAGTAAGCAAGTATCAGGAACGCCTTAACAGCTATAAGTGGCTAGACAATGTGTATCAGCCCCGACAGGAGCGTTTGCGTCAGGCAGGGATTAATCATCCGCAAGAATGGTATGAAACCCTTGCCGCTTTTGATGATGCGCTAAACAGTGACCCGCAGAGTGTTGTAAAAACATTAGCTGAAGCTTATGGCGTTAGTTTTGACGGTTCTGAAAGTCAGGAAAGTCAATTGCGGCAGGAAATTAACCAATTGAAGCAGGGGTTCAGCTCGTTGAAAGGTTTTATTGCCAATCAGCGGCAGGCTGAATTAAAGGCTGAAATTCAAAATTTCATTGATGCAAAAGATGACAGCGGCGCTTTGGTTCATCCTCATTTTGACAAGGTTAAGCACATCATGGGAAAACTCATGACCAGCGCGGCCGTCAAAAATATTCAAGAGGCATATGACCAAGCAGTTTGGCTTGATCCTGAAATCAGGCAGCAGCTTATGGCAGCACAGTCAGAGGCGCGCCTGAAAAGCAAAGTTGAAGAAGCGGCAAAGGCGAAGGAAGCCGGGTTTGATCCAAAAGGAAAAGCAATCGGTGCAGCTCCGGAGTTGTCGACCCGTGAGCTTTTAGAACAGCAATTTGCCGCTTTGGAATAGATTTACTTTTTTTAAGGAGAAAGAGAAATGGCAAGTCCTAATTCTAATTATAACGACATTTTTACCACAACGCTGGAAAGCCGCACTGGTAAACTTGCCGATAATGTGTCTGAGAACAACGCTTTGTTGTCGCGTTTGAAGGCAAAAAACAAAATTCGTCCGATTTCCGGCGGTTCTAAAATTGTGGAAGAACTGGAATACGGCGAAGGGGATATGGTGTGGTATAATGGTTACGACACAATTGATTACACGCCCAAGCAGCTGTTTACTGCCGCGGAATTTGACATGAAAATGTGCGCAGTGCCGGTGGCGATTACCGGCGAAGATATGCTGAAGAACAGCGGGCGCGAGCAGATGATTGATTTGTTTGAAAAGCGCATTGAAAACGCTCGTAAGACGATGATTAACAAAATGTCTGCTGCGATTTACGGTGATGGAACAACCGCGAAATCTATTGGCGGCTTAAAGCTGTTGGTGGCTGACAGTCCGGAAACTGGAACGGTTGGTGGCATTAACCGCGCCACTTCCGGAAATGAATTCTGGCGAAACAAAGCAATGACGGCTTCTGCGGCTTTGACATCTGAAACCATCCGTCCGTTGATGGATAAGATGTTTCTGGCGTTAAGCCGTGGTACGGATAAGCCAGATATTATCGTGGCATCCGATGACATGTATTCGCTCTACGAGCAGTCTTTGACGCCGTTGCAGCGTTTTAGTGATGCCAAGTTGGCTGACGCAGGTTTCCAGACCTTAAAATATAAAGGTGTGGATGTCATCTATGACGGCGGCCAAGGCGGCAAATGTCCAGACAAACATATGTATTTCCTAAACACAGATTACATTTATCTGCGGCCGCATAAAGACCGGAATATGAAGGTTATCGGCGGGGATCGTATGGCAATCAATCAGGATGCATTGTATCGGATTATTGGCTGGGCTGGCAATATGACAATGTCTAATGCCAAATTGCAGGGTGTTTTGATAGATAAGGCAACGCCGGCGGCTTAGTTTGAAGCTGGTTAAACGGGCAGCAATAACAATTGCCGCCCGTTCTTTTATATCACTAACTAAATAAGGATTAAAAAAAATGGATGCAGATTTCGCGATGTTTCAGGAATTGTTAAATAATTCAAAAACGGAAGAAGGCGTTTGGGCCAGATTTTATGACCGTTCGGTAAAAACTGAACAGATTGGCAAAGACGGGCTGCCTGTGTTTGAAAATCGTACTTTTGTAGAAATTCGTACAAAAAACAACACTACCGATATTTATGACCAGCCGGCTGACCAAGAAAAAATTAAACGTTTCCCGGTGGAATATCAGCGTTATAAAATTGAGAAAAAGCAAAATGATAATGGTTCTCCTATTAATCAATTTGCTTTTTTGGATGCGGCGCAGATTGATAGTCTGCGGGTTCGCGGGATTTTTACGGTTGAGACTTTGGCGGAATTGCCCGATGACAAAGCCAAAGATTTGAACATTACGACTGAACGCAATCTGGCTAAGAAATTTTTGGATAATGCCAAAGATAATAAGGCGTTGGTTGAGTGGGAAAAGAAAGAAGCCGAATATACGGCAGAAATTGAAGCGTTGCAAAAGAAAATTGCTGAATTACAGGCAAAGCTTGAAGAAATGGCTACGGCCAGCAAAAAATAAGGTTGATTACTATCCCGCTCCCTCATGCTTAAAGGGAGCGGGCAGGAGAGAAAGATGAAGTCAATTTTGGAAATTTGTCAGGAAGTGGCGGATATTTCCGCAACCAAGAGGCCGGAAGATTTATTTGACCGCAATTCGCAGCATGAAGCCATTTGGCTATCAGTGGCCAAAATGGAATTGGATAACTTGTTGCGTTTTGGCGATTGGCAAGAACTGACCAAAGAGGGAGTATTGAGGACAGCTGCTAAAAAGACGAAATATATTATGTCTAATGTTGTGCCGGATTTTTATTCACTCCTGAACAATACTGTTTATGTTAAAGACGGACAGGAAAAGGTTATCGGTGCGATTACGCCTGAAGAATGGATGCGGGAAAAATATTTTAATTGTCCGGGTGCGGACATTAAATTTAAGCTGCAAAACGGTATGATTAATTTTCTTACACCGCCGGCGGACGGATTAAAAATCGTCTTTCAATACCGCTCTAATAATATTGTGATGGATGGCGGGACTTTTGAAGAGAAAAGCATATTAAGCAAAAACAGTGATATTCCTATTTTTGATGAGTATGTGGTAAAACTTGGCATTTTGTGGCGGTGGTATCGGCGGAATGGCTTGGATTATACAGAAGAATTTAATGAGTATGAGCGCGAACGCAAGCTTAAATTTGGCACTGGTTTGGCAACTAAGGATATTAATTTGGCTGGAAATTATTTTGAAGTGACTGATGAGCCGGTCTTTATTAATCCAGCGCCCCGGACAATGTGAGGTTTAAAATGCAACAAAGACAGACGCAACGAGGCAATAAGTCTGGCAATTACACGTTGCCTTCGCCGGTGGGCGGGTTAAATGCCCGGGATTCGATTGACAAGATGGCACTGAGTGATGCCATTGTCATGGATAATTATATTCCGCTTGACACCAAGGTGGTTTTGCGGCGCGGCTATCAGGAATATGCCCGTTTGAATGTTCCGGTTAAGACTTTGGTTGAATATAAAAAGCCGGGGGCAGACCGTTTAATTGCCATTGGCGGTGGAAAGGCTTGGAATTTAACATCTAAAGCCAATGTGACGGATTATGACGTCAGTTTTAAAGACAATACTTGTCAGACGATGCAATATAAAGACAGGTTGTTTTTTGTAAACGGTTATGACGTTCCGAAAGTTTTTTACGTAAACGAAAACGGGGAAGACGTTTTTGAGGACTGGGGGTTTACCCACGAAACGATTGTGCCGGAGCGGATGATTAATGTCAGCGTGTCAAAGCAGTTTTTGTGGTTTGTAGAGAAAGACAGCTTAAAGGCTTGGTATCCTTCTGTGGGCGGTAATACGGCAGGAGAGCTGGTTTATTTTGACCTTTCGGCGGTGGCAAGGTTTGGCGGCTATTTGGTAGCAGTATTGAACTGGACGCAGGATGGTGGGCAGGGAATTGACGATTTGACTGTCTTTTTAACATCGGAGGGCGAAGCGCTGGTTTATGCTGGTTCTAATCCGAATAATGCGGCAGATTGGGCGCTGCGCGGGGCGTATAAAATCAGCAAGCCTATCGGTTGGCGTTGCGCGATGCAGTATCAGGGAGATGTGGTTATTATCACTGAAGACGGATATATTCCGCTGGCCAAAGCTTTGCCGTTGGAAAAGGCTAATGCTTCCCAGATTGCTTTTAGCGATAAAATCCGA
>CANDEX010000065.1 GCA_947383875.1 uncultured Azospirillum sp.
AACAAGATGAAAGATTCACAAAATTAAAAGGCAGAGTTCCGTCTCTGCCTTTTCCTTTATCTGCTTTTTTTCAAATGCTGTTCCAAACGTATGGCTTTCTCACGAGGAATAAACACCACCTCTTCATTCTCTTGAACAAAATACCCTCGGCTTACAGCTCTGATTAATTGATGTTCTTTGTCATCCGTATCAATCACTGTTACTTCTGTCTGCCTCATATCTTGATAATATGCGAGTATTCCGCAATAAAAACTCATCCATACGGCTGCCATCATCAACAGCCACCGCCGACGGCGATAAACAAGCTGCAAAGCAATATCCGCTAAGGCCAACAAAGCAACAGCAATCATCCCCCATAAAAACAATAATGGTTTTTCCCGCCAAACAGTTCCATATAGCGGAACTAAAAACAGCCAATAAAAACCGGCAACGGCCAAAGCACCGAGCACAGTCATAGCGCAAATTTTAACCAAAATCATCGCAGATATTCTCATATCTGTTTTAACCCCCGGCTTCAACAATTCATATTGATATAACAGTTTCTCATATTGAACATCTTCTGAAGCTGCAATTCTTTGCAAACGTTCAACTGATAATTTTCTTCCCGAACGCCGCAAACAGCTTCGCACCAAATTTTTACCTTTAGCCGCAATAATTTGCCACCTCAAGCTTATCATCTCCAGACGACTGCGCCATAGTTTCCGAATAACATCCCGAAACGACATAGCCTTTTCTGCCTGATTATCATATTCATCTCCCAAACGCCGCAATGCCTCAATCAAGCGTTGATACGGCCAATGAGGAACATCAAGTACCTGAAAAACTAAAGAATTATATATAACCAACACAAACACCAACAACGGAAGCGACCCGCCATAATAATCCGCAGTTCTCAACAAATGCAGATAACACCAATCCAAGGCATAAAAATACCCTAAATTAAAAATCACCAGAGCTGATAAAACCACAATCATTAAAGCCGGCAAATAAGCCTGAAACAAATCGGTAATCCGAAATTGTTCATTCACTAACCGCACTCTGTTTGGTGAAACAAAACGTTTTTTCAAAGCCATTATATGCTATCCAAATCTTTAAGATAAATCCAACGCTTGATTTTGGCAAAATCAGCAGACGGCGTTCCGTTCAAAGTCGAAATCAAATAATGTCCCTCTTCATTTTGAAACAGACAAAGCTCATCCGCCTTTGGTAAAACACCGGAATACCACAAAGTTTTATCTTTTTGCATTTTTGCCAAATGAGACATACAGCCGACCCAGCGTTTTTTGAGCTTAACAATCCGCCATTCTGCTAAAATAACATAAATAATAACAATTAAACCGATAACAGGCATATTTGTTTCCTTTCTGATTTTACATATGTTTAAGCATATATCGTATTTATTAAATTTGCCAACAAAAAATATCCCGCATATCAGCGGGATATTTTCGAAAACAAATCTTAGTCTTTCTTTTTAGCATGACGTTTTTTATCATGACGTTCCTGAAAACGTTTCTTCATGTCTTCATGATGTTTATCTTTAATTTCTTTCAGCTTAGCTTTCTGCTCCGGCGTCAGAATATCTTCAAACGCTTTCATATTCTCTTTGCGAACTTTATCCATTTTTTCACGAATGGCTTTCATTTCTTCAAAATAAGGCTTCAGTTTTTCGCGACCATCTTTGCGGATTTTCTTGGCTTGTTCCTGCTGTTCTTTACTCAAACCAAGCTTATCAGCCAATTTTTTAGACATTTTTTTCTCAAACTGCTCCATTTTTTTAGCCATATCTTTATCAGCCCCATGCGGCGGAGGCGGCAGCATTTCATCACCATGCGGCGGCGGAGGCAAAGGCATATCCTCTGCAGCTTGAACATTAACAATACCTAAGGCTAAAACCCCGGCACAAACAGCTGTCAACAATGTTTTTTTCATATTTTTTCTCCTATTAACGGTTTTAACGCTTCGCCCAATAATTTCCGGGCATTAAAAAGTCTGGACTTGATTGTTCCGACCGGTTCGCCTGTTTTACGAGCGATATCATCGTAACTCATCTCCTCAAACTCATACAAAATAATCACCTGACGCATTTTTTTCGGCAATGTATCCACAGCTTTCAGAATAATTTTCTGCCGCTCTTTTGCGTCAAACCTTTCCTCCTGACGACCGCCGACAGCAACTCTGTCCAACACGGTTTCATCTTTTGACTTGCGAAGATCTGCCTGATACTGTTTTGACTTCAGATAATCCCGACAAACATTCGCCGCCAAAGTGCTTATCCACTGAACAAACTTCCCTTCTTCATGGTAGCGATCAAGATTCCGCCAGGTTTTAATATAAACCTCCTGCTCAATATCTTCGTTATAAGATCCCGTAAGTTTTTTGATAATAGCCTTAATCCGGCCTTGGTGCTCAGCAATAATTTCTTTCATCATCCAACCATCAACAAACCGTAATCATCAACCGGCAAGCCCATATCTTCAATCACGGATCCCTCTTCAATCAAAGCCACTTGATTTTCAAACTCCGTATCCGGCAACAGAACATAATTACTGTACTTCTGCGGCCATAAATTACTCATCATTACCACACACACCAACATCCCGAGAGTGGCCTTAATCTGATTTCTGCGGCGTTTACGCGCGAAATACAACGGTTTTGCTTCCCTTAATAAATCAGAAATATCATCCATCTTTCAAACTCCTTACCCATACTATAACGAGATTGTGATTATTAAAGTTCATTTTATTTTACATTTCTTTAATAACCAGTCGTAACACACTGCTGCACTGTTACACCGTTATTAATTGTCGTCGTGCAGTTTGACGTTGCTACCGGCTGCGGCGCAGGAACATAAGTCTGAACCGTTTGCACCGGCTGTGCCGGAGACATCAAATTAGCCAAGACGGAAGCTCCGATAATTGTCCCTGCAACAGCCAAAGCCGTTCCGCTATGAGACTTATGCTTCACAACAACCGGACGATTTAACCGATGAACCGCAACCGGACGAAAATGCCCACTGCCATGACGCGGAAAAGCCTCAGCATTCCCAGCTCCCAATACCGCAACAGCCGCTAATATTATCAAAAACTTTTTCATTATCAAAAACTCCTCGTTTTAAATCAGACACAACTTAAAACGAGGAGCTTCTAATTTTGTTCAAAAAATTTTTATTAAATTAAAGAATACTTATTATAAACGGCGATGCATATTACCCTTTCTGATATTGGCAACATCTTCAAATTTGCGGAGTTTTTCCCAAATTTGCAGAACCTGTTCTGCTTGATACGGTTTATAAATAAAATCAGCACGATAATAATCCGCATGAATTTCAGCTGCCTCTGCCGCATAACACAAAGCCTGCTCAGCAAATAACATTGTCTGACAATCTTTGGAAAGTGCCAGATACTTCTGTCCGTCTTTTGCCAAAGACAACCATTTTTCTCCGCGCGGACAATCCTTACAAGCATTTGTACGGATACAAGCCGCACTGGTAAATAAAGCCGGATCCTGATAAACAACCAGTGTTACAGGCAGCGAAGCTTCTTTTACCAAATTTTTCAAATTATCAAATTCATCTTCTACCGATAAAGCAACACGAGAAGCTCCCATCTCACGCGCCAGAGCCATCGCCTGTGTATTCATCACATACAAAGATGTGTCAAAACTTAAATCTATTCCTCTCTCCGGCAAAACGGATAATCCCCAATAATTACCGATTTCCCACTTTTTATAGCCCATGCTTAAAAGGGAATTTATCAGAGGTTTAAAATCATCCGTACGACGGCATACTGCCGGCAACGCCAAACGCAATTTATTTTTAGGAAGCTTTTTCAAATCGCCAGCATTAGTTTTTTCATTCAACAGATAAACAATTTCATCAACATCGTTCAAATCGATAGCAGAAATTTTTATCCAATCATCTGTTTTGATAATCCACTTTGCCGCCGTTTTCCGCACAATTTTCTCCACAGACGGTAAAACACCTGTTTTGTGTTCAACAATTATCTGCGCATATAATTGCCGCCTCAGTTCATTTAACATGGATACGGGAACAAACAACCCTTGAGGATTATCAAAAAACAAACGCCCCAAAGCTACCGTTGCCTCACCGCTCTTAGCAAAAGCTTGTCGAGCGGCTGCTTCAACTTTCTCAATGTTCTGTGCCGACATAAACACCCCTGAAACTTGCGCTTCAAACCCGCAACTTTCGGCAACAACCAACTCCGGCATCACCTTAACCACAACATCTACAGCCGGCTTTTGCCGATACTCATCAGGTTTAGGTTTAACATAGTCATAAGCACCTTTAACTTCTGTCGCTGAAGCCAGATAAATTTCCCACCCTTTCTCTAATTTCGGCGTTTGGGGCGGCAAATCAACCGTAATTTCTTCACCGGCTGCCGCTTCAAAAACATTTTTTCCGTTCAAACGTAACTTTTGCACGGAAAAACCAAAAGGTTTCTCCACGCCGGGAATATTGATTTGCAAACCATCATAACGCGCCACCTTATGCTTGGTATGAAACGTCAGACGTCCTTTTCCTGCCTGCTCCACTTTACCGATAAGCAAACCGCGATGCCCAACAAATTCTCGCTCAATAACGGCTTTATCTTTACCCCGAAAATGAAATTTACACCATGGTCGTGAGAAAATCTGTTTGATATGTTCCGCCCGATTCTCATCAGCCCCCTTGCCATCCAAAATCCGCCGATAATAATCTGTCACTGCCGCCACATACAGTGCTGTTTTTTTACGCCCCTCTATCTTCAAAGACGTCACCGGCATTTTCAGAATATCTTCTTGCAAAGCCATATCTTTCATTGAGAAATAATGTTTTTCTCCGGCTTCACCTCTAAAGTTTGACCGACAGGGATACAAACATTTTCCGCGATTCGCACTGCGCCCGCTATCCAAAGAAGAAAACAGACATAACCCGCTGTAAGAATAGCATAACGCTCCATGCACAAAAGCCTCGGTTTCCAACCCGGGAATAGCGGCAATCTCTTTAATTTCACTCAAAGTCAATTCCCGCGCCACAACAACCCTGGTAAAACCTTGTTTCTGCAGAGCGATGGCTCCTTCTTTATTATGAACGGCCATCTGCGTGCTGGCGTGCATCTCTAATTCTGGATAACTTTCTCTGATAATTCGTGCCACACCCAAATCCTGCAAAATCACCGCATCCACCTTACAACGAGAACAGATATCCAGCATTTTTAACAAATCAGGCAGTTCATCTTCTTGAACCAACGTATTAATGGCAGCATAAACTTTTCGTCCTAAATAATGCGCATACCCGACAAACTCGTTCAGATTTTCTTCACTAAAGTTGGTTGCCGTTGCTCGTGCCGAAAATTGCTGCAATCCCAAATAAACGGCATCAGCTCCGTAATATAACGCCGCATATCCGGCCTCAATATCTCCTGCCGGAGCCAAAAGTTCGGCTTTCATCTTAAATTAGTCTTTCATAAAGGTTTATTTGCGCCCAGATTATTGCGAGGGGTTACGAATGTCAAGCAAGTATTCTTCACGGCTATATGCAGGAAACTTGGTAAACAACCAACGGATATGAGAATTCGAAGTACAAAATCCCCACATATTACCATTAACCAATACCCTTGCCGCTCCGGATTCGGCTCTCACCAAATTCTCGCACATTGCCTGCGGAATATTATACACTTCAACAAAACACATCTGCGCATCTTCACCGACAGTCCAAGGATGATTAAATCCAAACGGCATTCCGGGCATCCGATCACGCCTTATCGGACGATAAACGGCAGCCAAAGCTCTCATTTGTGCTCGAATAATCCGCACACTGCCGATAATCTCCTCTTGCTCACGATATTGTTCACGCGTCATCTGCGGACGAATAACACAAGAGGCACAAATTAATAAAATAAATAAAACAAATCGTTTCAGCATTTGTATAGTCCTTACTCAGAATTACACAAAACCAAAACAATCCCTCAATTAACGTTAAATATGACACAAGTGCAGTTTAAATAATCTTAATAAAAAGAAAGACCGCAATATTTGCGGCCTCCCTCAAAATAAAATTCCTTAAACTGCAGTCTGCAATAAATCATCGGGAATAATCAAATCAGCCGTAATCGTACTCGTGATATCTTCCAAACTGAACAACGGATTAATCTCTTGCAAAACTAATCCTTCCGGTTCCACTTTCAAAACACAACGCTCTGTAATGATTAAATCAACCTCATGAGCAGCCGTCAGCGGCAAAGTGCATTTCTTGACAATTTTAATCTGATTTTTAGAAAGATGTTCCATTGCCACAATCACTTTTTTCGCACCAACCACCAAGTCCATGGCACCACCCATTCCCGGCGTGAATACTCCCGGAACCATCCAGTTGGCAATGTTACCTTCCTGATCAACCTGCAAGGCCCCCAAAACCGTAGCATCAATATGTCCGCCGCGTATCATCGTAAAAGACATCACACTGTCAAAAGCTGATGCTCCGTCAACAATATCCACGGGAATCCCACCGGCATTTGTAATATGCGGATTTACTTGTCCCGGAGTTGGTTTCTTCCCTACGCCGATTAAACCGTTTTCAGAATGAAACATAACCTGAACATCTTCAGGCACATAATTTGCCACTTCCGTCGGCAAACCGATACCAAGGGTAACAACATCACCGTTTTCCAGTTCCTGTGCCACACGACGAGCTATTGTTTCTCTGATTTGTTCTTTGCTTAATTCCATATTGTTTTCCTATACGACAATATAATCCACAAAAATCCCCGGAATCGTTACCATATTGGCATCCAGACATCCCTCAACCAACTCATCGGCTTCAACAATAACCGTTTTAGCGGCCGTCGCCATCACCAAATTAAAGTTGCGGGTTGTCCCTTCCAGATAGACATTACCAAACTTATCGGCTTTAGTGCCATACAGCAGTGCAAAATCAGCTCCGAGAGGTTTCTCAAACAAATAGGTCTTCCCCTCAATCTCCATCAACTGCTTACCTTCTTCCACCGGAGTTCCTATTCCTGTTGGTGTCAACACACCACCTAATCCGGCTCCGGCTGCCCGAATTTTCTCAACCAATGTTCCCATAGGCGTCAACACAACCTCTATTTCTCCGTCATGCATTTGCTTCCCTGTCTCAGGATTTGTTCCAATATGAGAAACAATGGCTTTTTTCACTCGGCGATTAACCACCAATTTGCCGCGATCACTATCCGGATATGAGGTGTCATTAGCAATTAACGTCAAACCGCTGACACCATTTTTCAGCATTTCCTCAATCACTCTGGTCGGCGAACCGCATTTCAAAAAACCGCCTATCATAATCGACACATCGTTTCCGATAAGCTTGCCCGCCTCCGCGGCCGAAATAATTTTCTTCACTGTATGTATTTCCTCACTTAAAATCGGAAGCATTATAGCAAAAAAAAACCAAAAGTACAGTCCTTAATCATTATCCTATAATATATTTTTGTCTTTTTGTCAAATAATTCTTGCTTTCAGACGATAATTATGCTATAAAAACAATACAAAACAATTATTATGGAATATGATTATAGACATCTGGCAACCAGCCATTCCATAAGATTGTTGATACCAATAAACTTTTAACAATAAAAATATGGAAACAAAATTTTTAACTAAAGTTGCCGAACTGACAAACATGAATGTTGATGACTTCTTAGGACTGACCTACCGCCAAATAATCAACACCATCGTCCTTCCCAAGATACTTTACCAGACCGGACAAGACACCCGCGGATGGCGCATCAAGGATACCTATATGGACCTCATGGCTGATTTTGGCAGAGAATGCTGGCTCAGAGATCACTATACCGGAGAAATCATGCTGGAAATAGCCCTGCAAAGACTGTCAAACGGCGCGGTTATCCATGCCCCCTATCGCCAAACATTGCCCGAAACCTACAAAAAATTTTCTGCTTTTGGAGACCAACCGGGCTTAATGAGCGACAGCTGCTGGAAATTCCTGAAATCACAGGCAAACACTTGCTTCCAAGCAAGCTCAACCAAAGAACACATCACCCAAATTGTGTTCGGGTTATTAGACTATTTGGATGAAGACGGAAACGAGCTCAACGGCTATATGCTGAAATATGCTCACTCCCATACGGATCCTAAGGAAGTCTACCAATGGGCCTGGAAGTTCGCGCTGAAGCACTTCTCTTTCGAAGAGATGTACAATCACTTTGCCATGCCGGGCAAGTGGGAAAGATTTATCCCCTTCTTCAAACTCCACAAGGGGAAAATCGACAAGTCAGACTTCTGCCGTCGCATCGGCGTTTCAGGTTTCTGGAACAAACGCAAAGTCTGGAAGAAATTAAACTAATCATGTTTTTTCAAAAACGCCCCGAGAAATCGGGGCGTTCGTCTTTAAAGAGAATAAATTAATACTTCACTACCGACAGAACATAAATATTTACATAGTCAGTATAAAGCTGATGATATGCCCCTGTTATGAAAGACTTGCAGCACTGCCCAAAATATATACATAGAATTAAAAAAATACACAACAGATGACCAATAATTAGCCCCTATTAAATCCTGCGCTCCTAAAGATATTAATATAGACTTCATAAAACCCCGGAACCTCTTACATTTTGCGATTTGATTTCATTAATCGCAAAATGGCAACTCCACAACAAAAAAAACCACCTCACGGTGGCTTATAATGAAGGGGGTTGAGAGGGTTGGCTTCGTTACACTTCGCCGCTGCGTCGTCGCAAATGCGGCGGCACTTCCG
>CANDEX010000066.1 GCA_947383875.1 uncultured Azospirillum sp.
AGCCTTATCTCCCCGGCTCCCCTCAAAAGGAGTCGTTCTTTTCTTGTAGGAGTTTGCATACCCCACAACCCGTCTCCGGACTGCGAGAATGATTGTAAGGGAAAAAAGTTAATTTGCAATGAAAAAAAGCCCCTTGCTTGGGCAAGGGGCTTTTGATTAGCTTATATTATTCAGCTTCTTTAATCCGCTCAACATTAGCACCGACAGCTTTCAGTTTTTCATCCAGCTTTTCATAGCCACGATCCAGATGATAAACGCGGTTGACAATCGTTTCGCCCTCTGCAACCAGTCCGGCCAGAATTAAAGCGAATGAAGCTCGTAAATCCGTTGCCATTACAGGCGCGCCGGAAAGTTGCTTAACGCCGCGAACAATAGCGGAAGCATGACCATGTACATTAATGTTAGCCCCCATGCGCATTAATTCCGGAACGTGCATAAAACGGTTTTCCCAAATATTTTCTGTCACCAGCGACGCGCCTTCCGAAACAGTCATAAGAGCCATAAACTGCGCTTGTAAATCAGTGGGAAACCCGGGATAGTAGTCTGTCATAATATCTTGTCCGGATAGTTTTTTGCCTGTTGCATCAACAATCAGGCTGTTTTCAGTTTCCTCAACAGAAACCCCCATCGCTTTCAAGATTTCCAGCGGTGTGCGCAAAGTGGAAGCCTGTGCGTTAACCAGTTCAATCCGTCCGTTTGTAATAGCAGCCGCAATGGCATAGGAACCGGCTTCAATCCGATCGGCAATAACTTTATGTCTGGCACCGTGAAGTTTTTCGACGCCTTGAATAACCAGTTTCGACGTGTCTTTGCCTTCAATTTTAGCACCCATGTCAACCAGCAAGTCAATTAAATCGCCGATTTCCGGCTCTTTGGCTGCATTTTCAATAATAGTTTCGCCCTCGGCCAAAGTTGCTGCCATTAAAATATTGCAGGTTGCGCCGACTGATGCCGTATGGAATGTGATATGCGCACCTTTCAATTTGCCGTTGATATCAGCATGAACATAGCCGTTTTTAATTTCAATTTTAGCTCCCATTTGTTCCAAAGAGGATAAATGGATATCCATTGGTCGGGCTCCAATAGCGCAGCCGCCGGGCAGAGATAATTGAACATGTCCCTCTCTGGCCAAAACCGGTCCCAGAACATAATAGGATGCCCGCATTTTGCGGACATAGTCATACGGCGCAACCAGATTCGTCAATTTTTGAGTGCGATAGGAATAGGTTTTGGTTTCATGTCCGTCCAAAAAATCATCAAAACTGTCAATTTGTGTGCCCATTTGCTCCAGCAACGCATTCATGGAGCGAATATCTGATAATGCCGGCATATTTGTCAGCGTAATGGTTTCATCGGTCAGTAAACTGGCGCAAATCAGAGGCAGTGCGGCATTCTTTGCGCCGCTGATATAAATTTTACCTTCCAAACGGTTTCCGCCGATAATTTTAATCTTGTCCATGAGACTGGTCCTTTTCTTTTAACTTGTGCATGAGTTGCCTGTTGCAGCGACAATTAATAATGCCCTTATTTTAGTAAGGATAAGTTAAAAAAAAATGACTTTTGTTAATGTTATATTCTCGAAGAAGATATATCAGGCAATGGATTTGCCGCGATGAGTTGCCAGAATATTGGGATCAAGAGTTGTCTGTTTGACAGGCGTTTTTCTGCGAGGGGTTTTTCTGCCGCTTAATTCATAGATTTTACGACCGGATTTATTCTTTTGGGGTGATTTCTGTTCTTCCGGAGCGGCCGCCGTTTGAGCATTTCCTTGCGAAATATTTTGAGATGCGTTTGCTTGTTCAGCAGAAGAATTATTGCGCTGTGCCGCAGCATTGTTTGCCCCAAAAGCATTAGATCTGCCTGACAGTGAGGCGATTTTGTTTTTTTCGTTATTTTTCTCTCGGTTTTGGGCTTGTTGCTCTCTTACATTTTCAACAATATTTTGTATGCTCTGGCTTTCTTGCTCCTTAGTTGACTCCTGGCTTGTCTCAATGCCTTTCTCTTTTATGTTTTCAAGAATTTTATTACCTTCTTGCTGCATCTTTTGCCCGGTCTTCTGCATTAATCCGCTTGCTTTATCGGTAACTTTTGCTGTGATTGACAAGGCTGCGCCAGTAGCACCCAATGCTGCCGCTCCCGCAAGTAAACCGGCAGCAGCGACACTGGCTGTCGGAACTAACACCACAGCAGCCGGCCCTGTACTCGCCGCAGCTTTAACCATATTGATAGCGGTTTTTGCCATTGCTTTGGCTGTTTTGAGCAAAGCTTTAGCCGCAGTCCTCATCGCTTTGGCTGCTGCTTTCATTGCTTTTCCGGCGGCGTTCATACCTTTGCCGCCAAAGATTAAAGCAATAGCTTTGCCTTTTTTTGCGGCTTTGCTTTTTGTTTTGGTTTTCTTCTTTTTTTTATCTTCGTTATTTTTTTCAGCCATGATGCTTGACTTTCAATTCAAATAGCGTCTAAAAGTATTCTAACATAATTTAAAATATATCAAAAGTGAAATCTGAAAAAAAATATCTCGGGGTTATGTTTTCTTTAACCTCTCCAGACCTAAGATGAGTTATAAACCATGAAAAACGGAACAGATATGACGGAAAGAAAAGAAAAAAACAATACGGCTCACGGTCCCCGTAGTCGCGAACGCTTTGAGCGAGAAGCCAAAGCACTGCAAAAAAATTTGCAAAAGCGTAAAATGCAGCAGGCTGCTCGTGAAGCATCAAAAGAAAAGCAGGAAAATAAAGAGTAAAACTTAAACTTTACTAGTAAAAGTATTTTTATACACATTAATTTTATATAAAACAAAAGACTTGCAATTAAAAGTATTGTGGTGTATACCTCCCATATCATTAACTTTAGCCTATTAATGCTAACATTTAAGGACTATCATAATGTTTAGTAAAAAAGATTTAATGAACATGGAGGGAATTATGATGCTCCATGCCATAAAAAAGAGTTCCGGTAAAAGAAATGCCGCCAAATTTCTGAATACGTCAATAGATACCCTGAATAAATATTTGAACAACCTTGAAAGTGAGTTGGGAGTTAAGCTGGTCGCCTCTGATGAAAAAGGATGTACGCTGACGGAAAAGGGTGAGAAAGTTGTCGAGATAGCAGATATCATTAAGCAAAATTTGCAACAAGCCTATGCTATCGTTCCGACAGAGACGGATGTTAAAGGAGAAGTGCGTATCGCCTATGAACGAGATGCCCGCAGTAATATGTACGTCTGCCTGGGTGAGCTGCTTGAACAATCGCCGAGTTTATCTTTATATATTGATACGTTTGATAAAGCACCGGATATGAACAAAATGGCTTATGATGTTTGCATCAGCTATTCCGTTCCCCGAGGCGATGACTTAGTCGTGGTATATAGCCGTAAAATTAAATTCGGCTTCTTTGCTTCTTCAGAATATTTGGCCAAACACTCATATCCGCAAGACCGAGAAGATTTATTAAAAAATCACCGGCTGCTGATAAAGAATGAAGGATGGTGGCAAACTCCTGAAGCCAAGAAAATGCTTCAAAAAGCCCAAAAGGGAATTTGCTTTTCCAACAGTACGTTTGTGGTGAATGATTTGGCAATCAGCGGATCCGGTGTTGCTGTGATGCCCATGAATTTTATTCGTGGAGGTCATGGGATGGTTTGTCTTGATAATATTCCGTGTAATATTGAAGCGACATTATATTTAATTACGCATCGTTCAATTAAAGATATTCCTAAAATCCGCACGGTATTGAACTATTATAAGAAAATGCTTGAAAAGCTGTAAAAAGAAAAAAACTCCCGATAAAGGGAGTTTTTTTGATTCTAGTGCCCGCACCAAGCTTCCTTGGGATAATCCGTCTGCTTCTCTGCCTCTTCGGCAAGAGAGCTGGCAGCTTGAGTTAAAACCTTTGTCCCCCAGACCATATCGGCAAGAGAGGCTTGGGCTGTTTGTTTGTGAGCATCTTTGCGATTGTTTGCCCAAGCGATGAGTTCATCAGAACTGATATCGAGTTTAGCGGCAATACTTTCCAGCACCAGTACTTTTTTTGTGTCCATAATAACTTTTTTCTTAAAATTTAACATTGTTTCCTCTAAAGAAAACCTAAACAAAATAATTCAAAATCAACCAAACATAACATATTTTGTTTTGTATTTCAATGATTTTTTAGAAGGTTTGTTGCCGCAAAAAAAGATATTGACAAACTTTTGGAAATTGTCTATAACGTGCCCGAATTTGATATTTTTAATGTAATTATTGTATTAAGTATGAAAACTATCATTGTTGCAAAAATGTCATGTGATGACAGTATCTTGAAATCGTCCCAGAAGTTTGGTGCTGCCGAAATAAAAGATATGGTATCGGCTGCTTTTACATTCACACCGTTTATTGTTACTCAAGTTGAGCTGGTTTATGCCCGCATATCCGAAAAATATTTTTCGGCCTGCAAAAAACTCGGCTATGACAACAATTTCTTTCGGGATTATACCATTATGGCACTATGCAAGTTGGATTTGCATGGCTGTCCGGATTTTGACGGGATTTATGTTCCCTTTTCCGGAGAAATATATCTCATTCCGGCCAAACTCTTTGAAGTGAAGCCTGTGGAAATACAGATTTGTAGCGCGGTACTGAAAACGTTCAGTGAAGGGGAGTTCCTTCGAATACAGAAGCGCAGTTTTGATGTCCAATGGGATGAGGAAGAAGAAACACCGTCTAGGTGGAAAAAGTTCAAATCCAAAATCATAGGGCAGGACATTCCTGACATAAATGGAAGGCGCATTCTTTCACTGAAAGCAAGGGAAGACGTCGACATTAAAATGTTGGATGATGACATTGTCAAGCAAGACAAATATGAACCAATGTACTTCCTCTATAATGAGTGATGACTCAAACACCGCAATTTATTCAAATTGCGGTGTTTTTTTATCTAAAAAAACCTCATGCCTAAGCATGAGGTTAGCAAGTTAAAAAGGAATAAAAACAACGTACCTTTAACATCAAAGCAAATGTCTTCTTTTCATTTCTTTTCGCAGATTGGAAAGTTCCTTTCCTCTCCAATATGTATGACTCTTTTCATAGCTGTTTGAAACATGATGAAATTTGTCAATAAGTGATGCATCCGGCATCTTCCTGAGAAGTTGCCTTTTAGTTATCTCTTCAAAACATTCGCGGCATTCCTGACCTTTCCAGTAGGTTGCTTTCTTTTCATAGTCCTCGGAACTGTTTTGAAAATGGTTAAGCAACTCATCATCTGTCATGTTTCGAACTTTAAAGAACAATTCCATGGATTTGGCAAGCATGATTTTAGCCAGCACATATAATGCTATCAGTGTTATAAATGCAAAGCTGATTTTAGAAATAAATAATGTAATCATAAAATATAATGTATTAATAATAAAAATTAGAGTGGCATTATAGGGAATAAAGCATTTAATCAAGCAGTTTTTAGTAAAAGTGTGCCGCACTCCAAAAATAAAACCGGATAGCGCCTTTTTTAAGATACTGTGCAATTATCTGACTGAAAATGACTATGATATGAGCAGTTGGGATATAAGCTGGGGCGCTGAAAATATTGCAAAGAATGAGAAAAAATGATAAAATAGATAAAATTAATGAATATTAAGGACAGGGACATGATTTTTAGAAATTCAGACCATTCAGAAATACAAGAAGATGCAAGAATTGCTGAAATATTAAAATTAGCAAGAGAGTTTGCAATGAAAATAGCCCCTGTTGATTGGAAAGAAAAAGTAGAAGAAATTTATACTGATTTAACGGTTGTCTTGTACGACAGTGACAGAACTTTTAAAGCTCTTCACGATGGAAAACTTAAAAACATCAAAATTTCGGCAGCAGCTGGTAAGTTTTGGGAGAATGTTGATACTAGAGAATATACAACAACTCAGGGGATTGCGATTCATCCAACATCAAGCAGCCATGTTATAACACATGAAGCTCTACATGCTTTTTCTTCTGATACAGGTAAAATGGAAAACGGAGGAGGATATCTAAAAGTTGGTTCAAGATATTCCGAATTTGATAAAGACGGTAATGTGGTTGCAGAAACGAATGACGATTTAAACGAAGCCATAACAGATGCACTGACTAGCAGAGCGCACGGTCGTATAGGTCCTGGAACAGAGGCCAGTTACGCATCACAAGTTATTATGGCGGATTTACTTATGAGTGAGAACATTGAAGATAATACTTTTATTTGCGATGTTTATTTTGGGAAAAGTGAAAAATTTGCTGAAGATTTTAATAAAACAATAAAAGCATCTAAAGTCAAGTTTGCGGATTATTTACACGGATTTAAAGTTATTGGCTCTGAAGAAGATAATCAAAAATCCGATGAAATGCTGAAAGGTGCGGTAGAATATAATTTAAGAAAAGCCCACACTGCGGAAGAAATTGATAAAATGTATGCTTTTCAACAAAAGGTTATCCATTTTTATAAAGATGGAGGAATAACAACTGATTTTATGGAAACCGAAGATATTGCCAGAATGGAAAATCTCTTAAAATTTGCCGATAAGATGCAAAAACAATGCAAAAGTAATTTAGTGGCTCAAAATTTTGCAACAAAACAAACAATACAAGAAAGTTGATTTTATTTTTGTATCGGACTAGATAAAAGCCTTAGTTTAGCACCTTGAAAGGTGCATTTCTAAAAATGGTGCCGCTGGCTTGTAGGTGCGGGCACTTGCGGTAGGCCGCATCTTTCGCTGTCGCTCAAGACCTCGTCGCTTTCGACACATTCCTATATTTTAATGATAAAGTATAAGCACCTCGTCCTCCGCCGGTTGATAATTTACAACCGGCATCGTCAGACTTGCTTCGCAACTCCGTCCTTTCTGACGATAACCATTAAAAAAGCCTCCCTAAAGGAGGCCTTTTTAATGGTGCCGCCTGCTATGCAGTTATCGGACTAGTGAATATGAGGAATTTAAGCACTTAACTAGAGGAATGGAACCATATAGTTAGGCGACTACAACATTTGTGCCCTGATAAGTTATTATATCATCAATCTTAATTTGAAGCTTTCCAAGAAACGGCGTATCATTAGGTTGAGCTCTTTCAATAACGACATTTGAAAAATCAATTTCTTCATTGGTATAATTATCAATAGCTTTTTGTTCAGCTAAAACAGCTTCAGGATTTCTCTTCCACTTAGCACAATCCACTAATTGAGCTTATCCATTTTCATCAACATCAAACACGGCATCTTCGAGCAAAGGCGTCTCCTACTATTAATATTGAGATTATAAATGTAAGTAAAAACTTTTTCATTTGTTTTTAGATTGTAATCAAAGACGTAATCCAATTAATCCAAGAGCTAATTGTTGAAGATCTTCTGGTATATGTACTTTCACCTTTTACATTAAATAATGGGTACGTTTTCATTTTATTGATAATTTCAGATTTTGATAAAAGAGAACCAGTTTTAAGTTGCGTCTTCAAAACATCGTTAAAAACAGCATGCTGTAAAACTTGGCGAACAAATCCTAACTGTCTTCTTGTTGGAGATTTATCCATTATATTTCTTCCTGTAGATGATAAGGAAACTATTCCATCCTGTTCTTTTATTAAGTCGAGATATTTTCCGGCATTTATATAGTAATCTGTTTGTCTTTTATCAAAGCCATACTCAACGGTAATGTCATTTTTAGTTAAATTGCTTTTGTATAATAATTCACATAAATTGATAACTCGTTCAAAACTATCTGCCTGAGGAAATGGAATAGACGCCTCTTGAACTACTTTTACATTTTGTAAAATACGCTCAATATCTTCTAAACTTATTTCCATCTTTTCAAAACTATATCTCTGAAATCGACTTAATTTTAATGAATTATAATTTTGAACATCATCAAATTTATATTCATAAAGATAAAACATATTATTAGTATAAACCATAAAAATCGTTTTGACTGGTTTCTTTAAATTATTTGTCCACAAGCGTAGAGGATAATATAATTGTCTAATAACAAAATCATCGGCTAAATGGTTTTTAGCTTCAATGATAGAAAGATATTCTGCACCTTCATAACCAGCATCAATTTCTATTTGTGCGTTATTTACATTTATCCGTACGTCTTCATTTGACAAACTGCTTGTTATATTAAAATCAAAGGTAGATGACGACATTCTACCGTTAATTGTTGGAGAAATTTGTTCATCCTCGATAAAATCTTTTAATATTCCAGAAAGATATGCGGCATTTAAGGCTAACGCTTCACTTGTTATACTATCAGTAGATAAGCTTTGTATATGTTCAGGAAATTCTAAATAAAAAATTTCACCAGAATGCTCAATTTTAGGAAAATCGTGAAAAATCTTCATTGGTGCAATTACATAACTGCCTCGAGAAACAGGAAGAATAGATAATCCGTTGTCCACAAAAATCTTTGGTAATTGAGAAGCATTATCAAACTTGGTCATTAAACGAGCTTCTCTAAATTCATTTATGGCTTTAGCCGATATTTCGTATTGACCATTTTTCTTAATATTCTCAAGAATATCATATTTATCGAATATATTCTCCCAAAGATTAATCTTCATAATTTCTTATTAAAACCTCATCAATATTGCCACGAAGGCTTGCATTGGAATTTATGGCTCGTTTGGCGGGTATTTTTTATATCTTATATTCTTTATATAAGTCTAAAATAAAATCTGTGGCAGAATTAG
>CANDEX010000067.1 GCA_947383875.1 uncultured Azospirillum sp.
CACTGTCGTAGACACTCTTTCCCTACACGACGCTCTTCCGATCTCAACTCCTTTTTGTTTCATTCGACAAAAGATATAAGCACCCTCATCACATATACAAGACATCAACATGAAATTTTTAATGCAAATAATAAAAAATCAAATAGTCCAATCCAGCGCACAAATGATGCGCCTGAGCCTTATCAATAAGTTTGTCCTCAAGACATACCCTCTGCAATATAGGCAAAATCCAAGCAGCAACAGCACGAGAGGCCTGAATATACCGGCTTTCAGCGCTTTCCATATATGCAGATGACTTGCCAAAGCCTTTAAAACCGCCATCAACTTTTATTTTTGCCATGTTTGGAACGCCGACTTCTCCCAATCCGGATTTCTTGAAATCGCCAAAATACCGCTTGGCGACAGTAAAACGATTAAGCGCGTTATAAACATCATCGTCACAATAGGCAAGCCAATCCGTTTCTTCATAAATAACCTCTAGCACACTGCGGCGATACCAAGTCCCGTAGCGGCGGACAAATCGGTTAAAAGGCTTTTCATCCGTGCGAACCAAGTCCTTTTTGCTGATATAAGTTTCATCACTACTTACTCTCATAACATTCTCCCTTAACTGTCAAACACACTCATCAGTCAGACACGCCGAGAAGCTGTTCTAGCTTCCCCTGCCTTTCGGCAAATTTGTAGATTTGCTTGCAAATCCAACGTTTTTCGACCGAACAGCCCCTTTTGTTAGCCGCCAGCCAATTTTCCACCCCACGCAGCAAAAACCCATCCGCCCGCCGGTAAGGGTAAAAAAATTCATCTGTCAAATCGATTTTGAAGCCTTTGGTAATTAAAACCTCATGCGCAGCCGGTTTATGAGGCGCACTTGGCAAAGGCGGCACTTCAACCTTGCTAATCCCGGCCGTAGGCCGCACAGCGGCGTCAAGCCGCTTACTGCTTATTACCTCACTATCCTTACTGCTCAAGCGCCCCTTATTGCCCCCTATTTCCTCACTGCCCTTTACTGCCGGCTTACTGCCCTCACGGTCATCTGCCTTACTGCCTGCCGCGCTGCGGCTGCCGGGCATAATGGGTTCGGGGTCTCGTATGCCCGGCACTGCCTTACTGCAAGACAAACCGCTTGTCTGGTTACTGCCCCCAGCGAGGGAAGCATAACTTGTCATCTCAGCACCCCCAGCTTCCCCTAGTACCCGTGAACGCTCCGGCCGTGCCGGCGCACCCAGCTTGTGCATAACTTGGTTTTCCCCCATACCCCCTTTCCAGTAATCCTGTAATACCGAATGTAATGAGGTATTACAATAATCCTTATATCCTGCACAATTCTCCGCAATCCCTTGCTGGCTCTGGCTTTGAGGGAAATTCTGTAACGCTTTTTTTGTATAATTCCCATTTTTGTCAAGCGTTACACTTTTAGCCGCAACACTATATACAGACTGATTTTGCGCCGAATTTTGCGCTTGTCCATTTTTTGCGTTACATTGCGTTACTGTAACGCTTTTCTGTCTATTATCAGCGCTTTTTGCGTTACATTTTTTATTTTTCTGCCGATATTTTTTGACACGCTCCCGCGTCTGTTTGCGCTGCTTGTCCTGCCTGTTTTTTTCCACCGCAGCCTGCCGCGCCAAAGCACAGCGCTCAAAATAGGCGCTGTTACACTCATATAATTCGTCATAAATTGATAAAAAAACAGCCTTGGCATCTGCCGATAAAGCAGCCAAATCAAATCCATCATCACTGCGGTGGACATCCCAGTAATGCGCATAAACCCGAATAGCTTCAAAAACCTCCCACGCCACCAACGGATCATAACGCCGGAGAGTATTATACACCCTGTCCGGTATCATAATCTGCCGCCGCAAAAATTCCACCATCCTTAAATCCTTTAATTGAATAACTTCTGTGCTATTAATTGAACCATACCCACCGTTACGGCTCGCCCCAATAATTCTGCGCGAACGTTATCTGATATTATTTCGCCGTTTATTCCTTCGGCCGTCCATCCATCGGGAAATCCCTGCAAACGTTCTCTCTCCACCGGCATCAAAAAACGAAAATTTTCCCCGTTCCAAACACCCTGCATATTGCGTGTAGTCAAAGTAAATGCATTTCTACCGCCAATCATCCGCCCAGTTTGCATTTTACTTGCAGAAGTAATGTCGCACACCGGCCAAACGGTTAAATCTCGCCGCGCTTCTTTAATAAATTTATTATTTTCTTCTGCCTGTCCGCGGATAGGAAATACTTTCGGGGAGGATGCTCCTCTAAGATGTCCGATAAAGTATATCCGCTCTCGATTTTGGGGTAATATCCAGCTTGTATTAACAAGCTGCCATTCGCAGTCATATAGCCCAATGTCGGCAATTTCTCGCAGACATCTGACAAAGTCCGCTCCTCCGTCACTTGTAAACAATCCCTTGACGTTTTCAAAGATAAAATATTTAGGCTTAACTTGCCTGACAATCCGCAACGCTTCAAAGAACAAACCGCTTCGTGCGCCTGCCAAACCTTGCCTTTTGCCAGCATATGAAAGATCTTGACAGGGAAATCCGAAGGTAATGAGATCGGCCGATATTCCTGAAAAAGTTCTAATTGTTGTGACATCGCCTAACGCCTTTGCTGCTGGAAAATGTTTTTTATAAATGGAAATAGCGTTTTTATCTATCTCGCTAAAATAATGCCTGTCAAATTCAATTCCGGCGTTTTGTAATCCCAGCGTAAATCCGCCAATTCCGGAAAACAAATCAATGTATTTTATTTTCACCATCACAAAATCCTTAATTGAATAAAAAAAAATCTGCGCAGGTTGATGCAAATTTCGCCGGTCATGTCAGTAAATCGGGGAACCGGCTTTCTGCCTTATGGTTTGCATCTTCACGGACGCCTGCGCCCGCCTTCCGTTCATACTCCCCGAAATCTTTCTCTGGCATTGCCGGCCATTTCCTCCCCTTAATGATAAGGGGAGGCCAGGAGGGGTTCAGAACTCATCGCCGGCCTCTTGAACGGCTACATATCCAAAGCTTTGCAATAAGTATCCAGCAACAGCTCTTGCTCATCACGATCCGCGGCATTCATCTTCCGCAGCTTAATAACCGCCCGCATACATTTCACGTCAAACCCCGCGCTTTTCGCTTCGGCAAAAACATCGCGAATATCCGAGCCGATGGCTGCCTTTTCCTCCTCCAAACGCTCCACTCGTTCAATCAATGACCGCAACCGATCGGCCGACAGTTGAATATTCTTACTGTCATTGTCTGCATCATAAACAATTTGCATCTTAGGCTCTTTTTCCATTTCTTCATCCTCATAACTAAAGCTGTCTGCTATTTCCTGCGAAACTCCAAACTTTTTCGCTAATTCTTGAGCTTTTCCTTTAAGCGCATGCATTTTCTTCATTGGCGACTTATCCCAACAAACGAACCGGCCTGACGTAGCCATTGCTAGAGTACTTACTGGTGCTGTACCTGCGACCATTATGCATACTGAACTTCCACGCGTAGTTATAATAGATCTCGGTAGAGGACCAATAGAAACCATCTTCCTTTAACGGCTGCCCGCCTGCAGCAATCAAGCCCGCGTTAATTTTGTCATTGTGAATATAAATCAACACCAAATCTTCGATTGTCGGCAGATTTTCCGGCTTATACTGCTTCATCATCCCGCTCCAGCTCATCTCCATCAAATGATCTTTCAAGCGTACATACAAATGCTTGCCGCTCCGGTTAATACCGGCATATACCCCGCGGCCTTTTACATATTCCCCAATCTCTGGAATAACTTCAATTTCCGCCGTTACAACGTCACCATCCTTTCCGTCATGCCTCCGAACACACTGGCATGTGCGAGGATTAGGCATCTCCGTGCCTGTGAAGTCTCCCCCGCCGGGGGCGCTGCCGGTGCCTGCCCCGCTGGGGCTGCCGGCGGCTAATACACAATATAGCCAAGAAACAACAGCTCCCAACACCATCCCCACACCGCCAATAGCAACACAATGCGCCACCATATTCATATCTTCCATAACTTTCTCCTCTCTTATTTACTAAAACCATGCCGATAAGCCAAAAAAGACATCCTCTTAACCATAGTATCAAGCTGTTCAAAAGCTTCCTTATCCCAATGATCCGCTTTCAATCGGTTTTGCTCATCAACAATCTTAGCCGCCAACCGATTAAACTCATTTATATAAGAATTCTCTATTGTCGCGTTATCGCAGCCCTTGTCCAATCGAACATGCTTCTTTTTCTTGCCAAAACCAAACATTATGCCTCCTTATATCTGTTAAAACAAACTGCCCTGCCTCTGAACCTCATCCAGCCGGGCAACGCTGGACTTCCAGTAGTCAAAATCTTTTTCAATACAAATAAACCGCCGTTTTAGCTTATGACACGCCACCGCTGTCGTCCCCGAACCGGAAAAACAATCAAGAACAAGGTCATTTTCCTTGCTGAAATCAGATAAAATTTTCTGAAAGAGCTTTAATGGCTTTTGAGTCGGATGAATTCTTTTACCTTTTTCTTCAGATTGGGAAATAAACCCCATATTAACAATCGTATATTTGCGCATCGGCTTTTTAAAACTTGTCCATGCTAATTCACAATCGGAAAAAGGATTCTTTAAATTATATTCCCCCACCTTATCCCAAATCAGCCATGAATTTGTCGGCTTCAAATATTCTGTAAAATAATTACCGCCAAATATTATTTGATTCCTTGAAACACGTTTAATTTCGTCAAAAATTTCTTTGGATGGAATTGCATCATTCCAAGAAAAACTCCCCCTCTTGCTTTTCTGAACTTGTAAACCATATTCCGATGTAAATTTATTACCTATCCCATACGGCGGGTCAGTCAGCACTAAATCAACGCACTTATCCGGCAGCTGTTTAAGAATATCCAGACAATCTGCATTGATAATTTTGTTTTCCAGAGACGAAATATCCATCTATTCCTCTCCATCATCTATATCAGCCAAATCAATATTCATTTCAGCTGCTTTGGATAAAATTACAGACATTCGCCAAATCGGAATCTTATTTCGATTTTTCCACCCCTGCACAACACTCGGCCAAATACCAAGAGCTTTTGCCATTCGACAAACTCCTCCAAATTCTTCTATAATTTTATTGGCTCGTATTTGCATTTTGCACCTCCTACCATTTATATATATTCACAAAACGAATAATGTCAATTCATTTTATGCATTTTACAAACAAAAAAAATGTGATATTATACACAATATGTATAAAAAGAGGCAAAAAAAAACAATGAATAAATGGCAATGGATGAATGACATATTAACGCAGCGCAAAATAAGCCAGGCAGAATTTGCGGAAAAAGTTGACTGGAATCAAGCACGCGTTTCTGAATTGTTATCCAATAAAAGAGACATTCCTTCCAGCAAACTTTATAATATTGCAAAATTTTTTAACCTAGATTTAGGTGAATTAACCGCGTACAATTTGGGAAAAGCTGATAAAATCTCATTATCTCTTCCGACTTCCGGTACCACCGCCGCGGCCGAAAAAATCGTCAACACCGTTTCTTCCTTCTTCAAAAAAGCCCCTGCCGACAATATCGCCATTGATATTCTGGACGTTACCGCCTGTTGTGGCAACGGGATTGACAACTTTTCCGAAAACGTCTCCGGCCAATGGATTATATCGACCGAAGATTTCCGCACAATTTCTCATACATCTACGCCTGACAAAATAAAAATGCTGCGCATCTGCGGCGACAGCATGGAACCAACCTTAAAAGACGGCGACTGGGTGCTGACAGATACCTCGCGCCGCGCACCGGAATCAGACGGCATATATTTGTTGCACCTTTCCACCGGCTTGGCCGTCAAACGCCTGCAAGGCTCCGCCGAACCCAACACCATAAGAATTCTATCTGACAACCAGCACTATAAAGACGAAAATGCCAAATTATCAGATATTATCATTCTCGGCCGCATTATTTACACACTTAAAGCGGAAAAGGTAGGATAATGACTAAGCAATTAGTTTTTATAGATGAAAGCGGCGATCCTGGATTTAAAGCAAATTCCTCGCAAAACTTTGCTTTTGCCCTAATCATATTTGAAGATTCCAAGGATGCCGAGGATACTGAATTAACCATAAATCACATTGCAACACAAGCAAGACACCTTTCTGAATTCAAATACTCAAAAACTTGCAATCGCGTAAAAGATATATTTTTTCAAGAAATATCTGCCTGTCATTTCCGCGCAAAAATCCTCTATGTAAACAAAAAACTCGTAAACAGCTCAGAATTGCGCAGTAACGCTAATAAATTTTATAACTTTTTCCTCAAACAGGTTTTAACTCACGCTAGACTAAATAACGCCTCTGTAAAATTAGACGGCAAAAAAGATTCAGTTAAAACTGAACTTATTAACTATATTCGTTCTCAAGCAGGCAACAATGTAGCAAAAATAAAATACGAAGATTCTAAAAATAACCGCCTTATCCAATTAGCCGATATGATAGTCGGCCTTACCATCCACGCCCATTCACCAACACCAACAGAATCACAAAAAAAATGGCTAAATCAAATCAATAAGAAATTGGATGTATGGATTTTTAAATAAAAACCCGCTAACCTACCTCTCTTGTCGAGCTTTGCACACTCCGTACGGAGCTGCTTCGGTATAGCGGGCAATTCCATTTATAGATATAACAAATCATCATATAGATGTCAACATAATAAATAGCATTTATACTATTTATGTGAAAATTCAACACAGTACCTCCCAAAAAATTAACCACCCTCTTTCCTTCCAACCGCCTTCGGGCGGTTTTTCTCGCCCTTACATATTCATATTAAGAATATTTTTTTATTTCTTCTATTGACATTATTCATTTTATGAATAAATATACATACACAAAATGAATAAACACAGGAGATAAAAAAATGAAAACAGGAGATTACGCTTATTTTGACGGGACCATCAGCCCGGAGTTTGACGAGAACAAAAAGTTCAAAGGCATTGTAGTCGTTGAAGATGAGTATCACGCCTTTGCCATGCATCCGGAGATGATTGAAGATGTTGACTGGTACGACGGAAAAAAGGAATGTGAGGAACTTTTTGCCGAAATGCCCAATCTGCGCCAATGCCAAGCGATTTATGACAATAAAGGGGTTTTGAACCAATCCCTCACGGCTGCTGGATTTACCCCCATTGATGATGAAACAGCCTGGTCCTCTACCGAGTTCAGTAGTTACTATGCGTGGAGGTTCGGTATGAATAATGGTAATAGGTACTACGGCAATAAGAACGGTTACAATAACTACGTCAGGCCGGTTCTCGCTTTATAAATTTACTTTATCGATTCACCTATTTAGCCGGAGGAACACCCTATGCAGCCAGATTATTACTTATACGATGAGCCGTCAGAATTACAGCATATTGAGCGCTGTATCCGTCTCACAGATCAATTGACCGCCGGATTTTGCGGCTTCTGCCTGAAGTTCCTGCCGCTTTATACACTTATCCAATTTATGAGGTAACCCCACAGCCGTCATGCCTTCGAGCGTTCGACCAGAATGCGAGGATAAGGCATCCCAGCAACGCAAGGAGCAAACATGAACACCAATTCAAAAGCCATCGAAAATCTGCAAACCATACGCCAGATTTTAGAACAAGCCAAAATGAACCCCAGCTTTGAGCAGCTGGACATCATCTACAAAAAAACTTTTATCAATGAGGAAAAAAATGATTAACCGCTCCCCCTTTTGGAATCCGTATCCGGCACAAAAGCCAACAGAAATCGAGCGCTGGAACACATTTCTAATCGCCTACCCTAACCCGCGCTTTTATAAAAGCAAATTTGCCGGCGAACACATCAACAACGGCATCCCGCCTTATAATTACGATGTTTCAACATGGATTGGAAATAAATTTTCCGATACCCGCAACATCAAATTCTGGGCGCGCATTCCCACCGCCGTTGATAAATTAAAATAGTCTATTAATGCTACGCCCTCAATCGGCACTGTCATTCAAGCTGTTTTTCTTTGTCATTCCGGCCTCCGAGCCGGAATCCAGGTCAACACCTCAACAATATTAAATCAACATAAGGAGCAAATATGAAGAAAACACCAACATACAGCAAAATCAGCAACCAAATCCAGTGCGTCATCCGTGAAATACGTCGCCGCGAAAATTTTTATCCCAACATGATTGCCCGCGGAAAAATGGATCAGGTTGTTGCTGATTATGAACTGAATTGCATGAAAGCGGTTTATGAAACGCTCTGCGCTGCCGAACGCGCCCATCTTGATAAATCTTTTAATCAAAAATAGGACTCTACCATGAAAAACGTTATAATGCTTGAAACCCATGAAGAAATTTTAAACGCCCATATGCACGGCGACTATCCGGAACTTGCACTGATTATCCCGGCTAAAGAAGCGGAACAGTCCGAAACGCCGATGGAGCAGCTGCGCAAAATCTACGAAGTTGGCAAACACTACCCGGACAAAGGCGTATACGCAGGAGAACTCAAAAAAGAAGACGGATTTTATGGCGTTTTCGTATCGCTAAAAGATTTTGAAGATGAAGACTGCGAAGATGAATTTACTTGGAACAAAGCCATGGGGTTAGAATTACCTGAAGGATATCGCGTCCCCGACATCCGGGAGTTAACATTAATTCACTT
>CANDEX010000068.1 GCA_947383875.1 uncultured Azospirillum sp.
CAACTCCGAACCTACGGTTCGAACTCCGTGTTCCAATCCAACTAAAAAAGCCACCTGTGCCACATTCAAAGTTCCTTACAGACAGGCGGATGGTCTTCGGCTGCGCCTCAGTCGTTCCGTAAGGCTCTGACGTCACAAGCTCGTCATCGCCAACTAGCAACTCCGAACCTACGGTTCGAACTCCGTGTTCCAATCCAACTAAAAAAGCCACCCTGACAGGTGGCTTTTTTAGTTGGTCGGGACAGGCGGATTCGAACCGTCGGCATCTTGCTCCCAAAGCAAGCGCTCTACCAGGCTGAGCTATGTCCCGTTTGATAAACTTCTTCTTTCATAATAATAAAAACATCTTGCTTTGCTCGCCCTGTTCGTTTGTTAGGCTCACTTCCTTTGCTCTCGCAAATTTGTTTGCCAACCAAACTTCACCTTTCGTTGAAAAAACTGCCCCCGGCAGCTTTTTCTTCCTCAAGCCCGAAGCAAGCACATTTCGCAACCGGCGTCCGGTCAGGCTGAGCTATGTCCCGTTTGATAAACTTCTTCTTTCACAATAATAAAAACATTTTGCTTTACTCACTCTGTTGAATCACATCGTTTAATTCAACAACATATGACAACTTACTCAAAATATTTAATTATGCAAGTAAATTCTTCAACTTTTCACATTATCAATTAAACAATGATCATTAAAGCTGTAATAATTATTCTTTCCGACAATGATATGATCAAGCAATTTAATCCCCACCGCAGCACAAGCAACATTAATTTTACCGGTAATATCCAAATCAGCATGAGATGGAGTCACATCGCCTGTCGGATGGTTATGAACCAAAACGATAGCCTTAGCTTTATGAACCATTGCCGATTTTATAACTTCTCTGGGATGAATGGCAACTTGATTAACCGTTCCTCGTTGTTGAACCTCCTCACCGGCAACACGCAACTTCGTATCAAGAAAAATAATCCTGAATTCTTCCACATCTTTATGAGCCATAGCAGCACGACAATAATCAATCATGACATCATATCTGGACAATACAGATTCATCTTTATTTTTCAAAACATCCCAACAAGAACGAACCGCTGCTTCCCGCACAATACTAAAAACAACATACGTCCCTTCTTTAACATACGGAATTTCATACAAAGCCAACGGCGAAGCATTAATAACCTCATTAAAACTGCCAAACTTCGCTAATAATTCTTTAGCAATAGGTTTAACATCTCTCCGCGGAATAGAAAGTGTCAACAATAATTCCAACATTTCATAATCCGGCATATCATGACCGCCACCCAACAGAAAACGCTCTTTCAGACGTTCTCTGTGTCCCAGATAATCCGGTTTCTTCACAATATCATTTTTTAACATTTTTATCCAATTTTATAAGGAGGTCTATCCATACCTTTAGGTGAAGATGTAAATATCTCATAACCGTCTTTGGTAACCCCTAAAGAATGTTCAAATTGCGCGGATAAAGATTTATCTCTGGTAACGGCAGTCCAACCGTTTTGCAAAATAATCCCATCAGGACGACCGATATTAATCATCGGCTCAATGGTAAAAATCATTCCCTCTTCCATAACCGGACCGGTTCCTTTGTTAGCTATATGCATAACATTCGGCGCATCATGAAAAACCTTTCCGACACCGTGTCCGCAAAACATATCCACCACAGAATATCCATATTTATGCGCATATTCAGCAATCACATAACCGATATCGCCGAAATGAGCTCCCGGCTTCACAACATCTATACCGCGCATCATGCATTCATAAGTCACATCACACAAACGCGTCGCCTTCAGTTTTGGCTTACCGCAATAATACATACGGCTTGTATCGCCATACCAACCGTCCACAATTGCCGTCACATCAATATTCAAAATATCGCCGTCAACCAGCTTGCGTTCATTATCGGGAATACCGTGACAAATCACATGATTAATAGAAATACAGGTGTTTTTAGGATAACCATGATATCCCATACAAGCGGGAACAGCACCTTTGGCAACCATAAAATCCCGGCACAAATCATCCAGTTCACCGGTTGTCACCCCAGGTTGAACATAAGACGCAATATAATCGAGGCATTCGGCGGCCACATTTCCGGCCTTACGCATTCCTGCAAAATCCGCCTTGGAATCATAAATAACGATACCGTCTCTTCTTTTGATAGCCAAATTACTTCTCCTCAATATAAAATTTCTAGTTCTTGAGTTATTTTTACACTCTGGGCATTAATTGTGCAACCATAACCGCAAAATTTTAACCCATTTTTTGCTTCATCAAAAATTTTGGCCGCAGCAACAGGAGAAATATTCCAAGTAAATTTAATTCCTGCACAATCCATCCGCGGAACAATCAAGACCACTCGTGTTTCATAGCCTTCCATCCGCAGCCTTGAAAATTCCCGAAACATCTCCATTTCAAAAAAATTAATAAACGACGGAAAAACAACGTTACCATTTTGCTTATTATATATTATAACGGCATACACAAAACATTTTTCTTCACTATTATTACTAAACACCAAATTAGCATAAGATACACCATCCCCGGCCTCAACACTGCGTAAAGAATCATAAGCGGCAAAATCAACCAACTTTCCGTCAACAAAAGCTTCTTTCATCAATCGTTCGGTATAAACCGGACTAATCATCACTAAGCCCTCCCCCTTATTAATCATCAGGGTTTCATATTTCAAATGACGACCTGTGTCATTGGGCAGCAACCAAACTTCAGCACCGGGAACATACATATTCTGCTTGGCATCCAGCTCAGGACAAAAAGCAGGCACCACCTCACCAGAAGCGATTCTGACATCCAAAATCAAATTCTTATAACATTTGATAATTTCACCTTTAACCAAATCAACGGGAAATTCCATCAACACCTCTCAATAAAAACAAATAAAGCATACTCAAAGTATGCTTTATTTTCAATCATAATTCTGCCATATTAACGCTGGCTACCTTTCTGGGCACGAAGAATTTGAATATTATTTTCCTTACTTCTTGCCTGATCTCTTTGATAAGCGGCAATGGCAGCCATAGCTTTAAGACGTTTTATCTCTTTCTTGCTTAATTTTTCTTTCCCGGCTTTTTCTTTACCGTATTTGGCTTCTTTAGGAGACAAACGCTGCGGCTTTTCGTCCAAGAGAATATCTTCAGCCGTATCGTCTAGAATATTCTGACTGCTGGATATAACCTTTCTTGCATACGGCCCTCTCACCAGCGGTTTGTTTTCAGATTCGCATATTTTTTCCAGCGGCTGATAATTATCGTCAATTTTCCAAAATTCAGTAATTCCTTCCGGTGGAATATTAGGATTAGGTTTCAATGGGTTAAAGTAAATATTTTTAGCGGCAATCCACGTCAACGGACGATACGGCTGTGCTTCATTAACAGCCAAATTTTTTCCCACTTTCATCACTTCCATATTTTCGGCTAACAAAACCTTTCCGCCACGGCTTTCAATGATTTGTTTGGTATTGTCACACTGTTCCGGATTACCGTGTATCGGTGTATAAACAGCCTCGGGCGCATACTGATGGATAACATCCACTAAAGCTCCGAGAGCTTTGGCATTAATATGACCGGAATCTTGCATCGGCACTTGTTCAAAATTGCCGATTTCTCTGTCACAGGGACTTAATACAACTTTAGCCCCTTTTGCAGCAAGTAATTGATACATCTGCGGCCCTGTTTCGCCGTTGATTTCATCAATAATCCGCTGACGACCGATAACGAGCATATTTTTTCCGGCACGAATGGTCTGATGCAAATCCAATGCAATTCTGGTCGTCGCCGCCATCGGAATATTTGATAAATCACTGCGATTATGATTATATTCAGTCAGTCCCTGCGCAAAAGCACCGGTAGCCACAACATATTTGCGTTTAACATTTTTATCAGCCAAATACTGATCCAGCGTTCCTTTATAAAGCACACCGTCAAATTCCATATAGCCGCTGTCAGTCAAAGCCTGACCAACCAACTGCAGCCATTTGCCTTCCAAAAATACCTTTGTCCCTAATTCACGGGCAACCGCCACATCAATCGCAATATTTTGGACACTGCGAGAAATAACCGGAGACAAAATTAACGACCGGTCGGAATTCTGTTTAATCACATTTAACGTATTTTCCACTGCTTTATCAAAACCGATGCGGTCTTTGCCATTAGGAACAGTAGATGTTGAATCTATTTGAATATTGGTCGTCAACTTTCGTTTCAGCAAATCGGTATAATCATCAAAACTAAAACTCTTACCTACCGGCATATTTTCTTCGACCAGAAAGTCACCGTTATTGATAATACCGGCATGAGGTTTGCCGCCCAGCTTGGTCAAAGTATGAAATCCCAAAGAACCGACAATACTATGACTGACGATAAACGGTTCAATTTCCATATCTTGCCCAATAAGAATTTTATCACCGGCATTAATTTTTTCAACAACAGGAGCTTGCAAACCGTTCTGTGCAAAAATCTTACGAATCATACTCTGACTGAAACCGCTGGCTTTAATCGGCGGCAACTCGTACCCCATACGCACATAACTCATTAATGCACCGATATGATCTTCATGCGCATGCGTCAAACACAACATAGCAACCGGCTTCGTCGCTTGAGTCTTTTCGCCCGTATCAGGATCGGTTCTGTCAAAATATTCACTGACATCAGGATAAGCGGCATTAAAACCTGACTCATAAGGTGTAAACAAACACCCTAAATCAAACATCACCCGTGTCACATCATTATTTTCAGAGGTATGCTCAATCACACTGCAATTACCGCCGATACGATCTTTGTTGACACCGCCGATGAATTCCACCTTGGTACCAGGTTCTGTTTGACGAACGGCAACATTTCGCCAAGACGTCATTTTATTACTTTTTTTATTGGACATATTCGCCCTCCCGATTGTTGAATTACTAAATATAAAACACATTTTCGACAAAATATCAAGAATTTTTTATAAATTTCGTCATCTTTATCTCTTGAAATTTACAAAAGAACGAATATGTCACAATCAAAGGAAAGGAAAAACACCATGAAAAATGCAGCAAAATTCTTATACAGCGTAATTCTGGTCGGCGTCACCGCTTGGCTTTGCAGTTATTTTACCCGTTTCGGTATAGATAACTGGTACACTGCATTAGAAAAGCCGGCAGGAACTCCTCCCAATGAAGTTTTTGCCCCTGTATGGAGTCTGGTCTATGGTTTACTGATTATGTCTTTTTATCTGGTTCTGACAACACCGTCACCTTTACGTCGCCCGGCCAGACAGCTTTTTGCCGCACAGTTATTCCTGCAAATAATCTGGTGTATTTTATTCTTCTATGAGGGAATGCTGGGTGCTGCTTTAGGTGTCATTATTCTGCTGGATATAGTCGTTTGGAAAATGATAAGCATTTTCGGACAAATCAAACAGCTTGCAGGCTACCTCAACTACCCTTATCTGCTATGGCTGTGCTATGCAACCTATCTTAACTTCATTTTCATGTATGCCCAAGGTGCCATTGTTGAATTTTAATAAAAATTTACTGGACTCTTAACCCAAAATAATCTAAAAAAAACAAAGTTTAAAATATAGATTTTTGGGAAAATGAAATGACTGCAACATTAAAAGATATCCGAAGTACTTTTCTGAATTACTTCGCCAAACACGACCACAAAATTATTCCGTCATCCTCCCTGGTACCGGATAATGATCCGACCCTGATGTTTACGAACTCAGGCATGGTTCAATTCAAACACATCTTTACCGGAAACGAAAAACGTGATTATACCCGAGCGGCCACTTCCCAAAAATCCGTCCGCGCCGGTGGCAAACACAATGACCTTGATAATGTGGGCTACACTGTCCGCCACCATACGTTTTTTGAAATGCTCGGCAACTTCTCTTTCGGCGATTATTTCAAAGACGATGCCATTGCTTGGGCTTGGGAACTGGTAACCAAAGAATTCTGCCTGCCCAAAGACCGCCTGGCCGTCACTGTTTTTCACAACGATGATGAAGCCTACAACATCTGGAAAAAAGTTGCAGGATTACCTGACGACCGCATTATCCGCATTGCCACCAAAGATAATTTCTGGCAAATGGGCGATACTGGTCCATGCGGCCCTTGCTCTGAAATCTTTTTTGACCACGGACCGGAAGTTTGGGGCGGACTGCCGGGAACACCGGAAGAAGACGGCGACCGCTGGATTGAAATCTGGAATCTGGTATTTGACCAGTTTGAAGATTTGCCTGATGGCTCTCGCATTCCCTTAAAACAAAAATGCATTGATACCGGCATGGGGCTGGAACGTATTTCCGCCATTTTGCAAGGTGTCCACTCCAACTATGAAATCGACCTATTCCGCAATCTGATTGCCGATATTGCTAACTTGGCAAATTCTGACCCGAACGGTCCGTTAAAAGCTTCGCATAACGTCATTGCCGACCACTTGCGTTCAACAGCATTCCTGATTGCCGACGGCGTATTACCCTCTAATGAAGGGCGCGGCTACGTTTTGCGCCGCATTATGCGCCGTGCGATGCGTCATATCCAGCTGCTCGGTGTCCGCGATCCCATGCTCTACAAACTGCTGCCGTCTTTGCAGCGTGAAATGGGCGAAGCTTATCCGGAATTATACCGCGCTGAAGCTTTGATTACCGAAACCATTAAAGCTGAAGAAACCCGCTTCATCCGCACTCTGGATAAAGGCTTAAAAATTCTCGATGAAGAAACCGCAAATCTTAAAGCCGGGGATGAACTTAACGGTGCTACAGCTTTCAAATTATACGATACTTACGGTTTCCCGTTAGACTTGACCCAAGACGCTTTGCGCGCCAAAGACATCAAGGTTGATACCCAAGGGTTTGATGAAGCTATGGCTAAACAGAAAGCTGAAGCCCGCAAAAACTGGGCAGGTTCTGGAGATGCCGGCACAGAAAAAGTTTGGTTTGACCTGCAAGACAAGCTTGGCGCTACTGAATTTTTGGGCTATAACACCCTCAAAGCCGATGGACAGGTTACGGCGCTGGTTGTTAATAATGAAGCCATTAACGCAGTCAGCAACGGTGAATTCTGGCTGTTGGCTAACCAAACGCCATTCTATGCCGAAATGGGCGGCCAAGTCGGCGATACGGGCATTATCTGCGGTGATAACGTCACCATCCAAGTGCTGGATGTCAAAAAGAAACTTGACGGCCTCTCCGCACATCTTTGCAAATTGGTTAAAGGAAGCGTCAAAGTCGGCGATAACCTGACTTTCATGGTCGCTGAACAAAACCGCAAAGACATCTGCGCCAACCACTCGGTTACTCACCTGCTGCACCGCGCTTTGCGTGATGTTCTGGGTGAACACGTCACCCAAAAAGGCTCTGCCGTCGCCGCGGAAAGAATGCGCTTCGACATTTCTCACCCCAAACAGGTCACTGCCGAAGAAATCCGCCAAGTTGAAAACATTGTCAATAATGCCATCCGCAAAAATTATAAAGTTACCACAGCTCTGATGTCACAAGAAGAAGCTGTTAAATCCGGCGCAATGGCTTTGTTTGGCGAAAAATACGGCGATGAAGTCCGCGTTGTTTCCATGGGTGATGACAACGAGCTGTTCTCTCGCGAACTTTGCGGCGGTACGCACGTCAAAGAAACCGGAGATATCGGCTATTTTAACATCGTTTCCGAAAGTGCCGTTTCAGCCGGTGTCCGCCGTCTGGAATGCCTGACAGGCCGCGGCGCAGAAAAATTCGTGCAAGATATTGAAGATAAATTGCACGCTGTCAGCAATATTCTCAAAACCAATCCGAATGACTTGGAAAACAGAATTAAACAATTGCTTGAAGAAAAGAAAAAATTGGAAAATGATTTGTTCGAAACCAAAAAACGTTTTGCCAGCAATAAAGCTGCCGATAATCGTGATAATTTCGAGTTAATAAACGGCGTAAAATTTGTCGGACGGGCAATTCCCAATGTCCACCCCAAAGAACTTAAAGCCTTTATTGATGAAATCACCCCGGAATTAGGTTCTGGCATTGTTGTCTTGGCAACCAACAAAGACGACAAAGCCTCTATTGTTGTCGGTGTTACCAAAGATTTAACCGATAAATATTCGGCCGTTGATTTGGTTCGCAAAGCTTCAGCTGCTGTTGGCGGACAAGGCGGCGGCGGCAGACCGGATATGGCTCAAGCCGGTGGCCCTGATGGTGAAAAAATTGCTGATGCCATCAATGCCGTCAAAGAAGCCATTTAATCAAACAAAAGCCCCTTTCAGGGGCTTTTTTTAATTCCCTTTATAAGGGATGAAATAGAGGCGGTTATCATCGATATGTCCAACAGTTGCCTTCACCCTATCACCAGGAGAAACGCAAGTAAATATCAGTGACATTTCGGAACCTTGCGCAGAAGCACGAATGCTTACACCATTTACCTCATAATAAGAAACAGCTTTTCCATAATCAATTATATTTCCCCAAATGCAACCATACTTTGTTACACTAAATACTTGGTTATAGTCTATAGCGATTCTTTTATTCCAATCCAGAGTCATATTTTGGAAAACCTCCGATTTTTTAGTGCAAAACAATTT